>CAZYJH010000139.1:0-5068 GCA_964647775.1 uncultured Candidatus Bathyarchaeia archaeon | reverse complement strand
CACTGGTTTGATGATTGGGGAAGGGACTCGCTGATTTCGTTGCCTGGGCTGACGCTTGTAACTGGAAGATTCAAGGATGCACAGGAGATTCTGTTGACTTTTGAGCGTTACTGCGATAAAGGCGTCATCCCGAACCGTTTCTCGGACAAGGCTGGAGACATCCCCCTCTACAACACCGTGGACGCCACCCTCTGGTTCTTCAATGCAGTTCTTCAGTACCTCAAATACACTGGCGACTACAGGTTTGTTCAGGAAAAACTGTGGAAAACACTGAACCAGATAATCGAACATCACGTTCAGGGAACAATCTTCGGCATCCACATGGAAGAAGACGGGCTTATCGCTCATGGTCCACAATTGACTTGGATGGACGCCACCACAATCGACAGGTTCGTCACACCCAGAGACGGCAAGGCAGTGGAGATTCAAGCCTTATGGTATAACGCCCTGAAAACCATGCAGCTGCTGGCAAAACGTTTCAACCAATCTGACAAGGAAGAAGATTACCGCCGCATGGCTGAGAGGGCTAGAGCCAGTTTTTCACAGAAATTCTGGAACCCCAACAAAGGATACCTCTTCGATGTGGTGAATCATAATGGCGCCGACTCTTCGTTACGACCAAATCAGCTGATTGCAGCGTCGTTAGATTTTCCCATAGTTGACCCTCAGAGGGCTGAGAAGATTGTTGATGTTGTCTGGAAACGTCTGTGGGGAACATATGGACTGAAAACACTTCCTAATGACGACCCAAGATACATCGGAAACTATCTTGGAGACTGGAATCACCGCGACAGCGCATACCACAACGGCACTGTCTGGGCATGGCTTCTAGGACCCTTTGTTACAGCGTTTCTGAAGACACGAAACCATGAAGAAAACTGGCGAAAATTTGCTTTCAAAAGTTTCCTGCAGCCCCTTTTCCAAGAACAGATACGCCGAGCCGGCTTGGGAACAATCAGCGAAATCTTTGATGGCGATGAGCCGCATCTTCCTCAGGGCTGTATATCTCAGGCTTGGAGCGTAGCTGAGCCCTTAAGGGCATACGTTGAGGATGTAGCATTTGTTAGACCTAAGTACGAAAAAGACGTTCTAGCTAATCTTGCTTACTAGGTCCTTTAAGGGTTAAATTTTAATTCTGAATCCATAAATTTTAGGGTTCTTTTTTCTTCGGCTCCTTAACGAAACCGATTATGGCGAGTGCCGCAATCACTTCTGCGATGCTGAACAAGTAGAAGGGCAGCGTTGGGTCGACCGCTTCAAAAAGGAAGCCTCCGGCGATTGTTCCAGGTATAGTGGCAAGACTTGTTATCAGTTGCCAGAGAGCTATTATTCTTCCTCTTGTTGCCTTGGGTGTAAGGTCAGCCTGAAGCGCTTCGTATGCTGGGCTATAAACTATGCCCGTTGCTGTGACAAAAAGTATTGACAGTAAGGCTTGCAGAAAGGAATGGGACAGAGTAAACAGTATAGAACATGGGGCACATGCCAGCAACGAAACAATCATAACCTTTCTTTTGCCAATTTTGTCGCTGACCCGTGCTCCAGGAATCTTCAAGAGCGTGACCAGAAATTGGATGCTCGCAATTGGTGCCCACTGGAATGGTGTAAGCCCGATGACTTCTGATGCATACAGAATGTAGTATGAAGCCACGGCTCCATTCGCAAAGGCTACCAAAGCGTATGAACAAATAAGCCCCTTCAGGCTGGAAGAAAGTTGACGTGGCAGTCTAAGCCACTCTCTCAGTTTGCCTTTATCTGATTTCAGCCAAGTTTCCCTTAAGAAATAGAATAGTGCCAGAGCTGAAAGCAGCGAAAATGCTGAAGTGAAAAGGCATGCCAGTCTAAAGCCGTCCATGACGCCGTACTCGTTCATGATCCATCCTCCAATTAAGGGCGCTACAGTTACTGGAAGAGAAGAGACTACTTGAAGCGAGGCTATTCCCGTAGCCCGTTTTTCTGGCGGTATCGAATCGGCGACTGTTGCAGAGGAAGCTGGACCAGATATGGAGGCAAACGTGGCAACAATGTAGACCGCTGCAAACAGTCTCCAATCTTTTATGAATGCAAAAAGCAGGGCTGAAAAGGCGCCATAGAAGGCGGCGATAAACATGATTCTTCTTCGTCCATAATAGTCTGCGATTAGCCCTCCTGCAAGAAAGCTGATGCAGCCGATTAGAGACGCTAGTGCCGCCGTCAACCCAAAAGTAAAGGCGTTTCCGCCAAGTTCTACGAAATACAGGGAAACATAGGAATTTATTAACCCGCCTCCAAAGCTTTTGAGTGCGGTGCTCACTGCGATGACCGAAAGGTTGCCTCCAGAACGTAAGCCGTCGGGGTCACCATTTTTTAGAGAATCCGCTGCAGTCATGTTCATTATCCAGCAATAGCCTAGTTAGTGAGGCGGAATCTTGTAATTCCTTGTCACATTCTCTACGTTTCCGTTCTCCAATGCATAAATTTCTGTCAGACTCTTCTTCCAGTCCCTCTCATACATCATGGGGTCATCAACTCTTTTCTCCGAAGGATCCACATGAACCCACCTCTGTTGGTCATTATCCCAAACTTCAGTCCACACATGGTCACTCATGTCAAGAATTAGTCTAGCACGGTATTTGTGAGCCAAACAGAGGGCTGTGAAGAGAATGCTGAATTCTCCGCATCTTCCTTTTCCAAAGCTGATGATTTCTAGGGGTTCATTGTGGCGCACAATATCTTCTGTTGTCCACTTCAGTTTCGTATGGAGCCAATCCAACAGTTCCTCAATAGTGTAGCGCCTCTCAAAGAACTCCATCAACTTGGAATGCAGCTCTTGGTGTGCCAGCTCTTGGCTGATTTCTGTATATTTTTTGAGGGCTTTTTCACTGACAGAAGCCATTTTTTGGTCACCGTGACTTCCGAAAGAGTAGGTCAGTTGATTTCTTTCAAAATCCTTGTGAAACCACAATCAATAGTTAAAATTAGAAAATGAAGCCTTCTGAACTGTGTGGATTTCCAGCTTGTAAGGTTTAGATGGATTGAACTTTAATCCCCGAATTTTTCTCTAAAAGCTTTGTGTTTTTTCTGTGCGAGTTTGACAGCCTAAAAGCGAGGTCATAAAACCTCAGCGTCACATAATACGGAAACAGCTCAACGTTCTTTGTGTATGCTACCATGTCCAGTGCACGCAAAGGAGCTACTAGCATGTGTTTATAGTAAACTAGATTTGACGAATGGCAACTGCAAAGGCTGTCGTTTCTGGCTCTGTGCTTTATGCTGTCAAGCGCTCCGCTATCTATATGTCTGGACACAACCGTTTTGTCAACTAACCATCTAAATCCTCTTTTCCTAACCTTGGCTAAGAGATTCAAATCAGCACACATGTGGCACTTTAAAGAGACGCCCACATCATTAACTGCCTCTACATCGTAAACTGTGTTATCTAAGCTGACATGTTTCCAAAAACTGTTTGACCTCTCTAACTTATGAAGGATAAACTTGTCCATACTTTTTGTCAATTTAGTTGTGTAAATCCGTATCCCTTGAGCAACTATGGTTTTTTCATTCAAATGTTTTGGGATACGATCATACCATTCAGGTGCAATCAAAATATCATGCTCAAACGACATGAGATACTTACTTTCTGTTTTTTGTAGTGCAAACTTTAAAGCAGGAGCTACTCCCCAATCGGGGTTTTTATAAACTTCCCACCCTTTATCCTTCGCAATCTCAACAGTGTTATCGATTGACACATCATCTATGATAAACTTCTTATTGATTGCACGTTCAGGAATGACAGATTCAATCCTGTCTAGCACAACTTTCAAATTCTTTGAACTGTTTTTAGTCCACATTACTAAATCATATTTTTGTGTCATATTGTATCACATGATAACATACCTTATCATGAATCTCTGTTTCATCTTCCCAAGTATACGATGAACCTATTCGCCACTGGAATTATATGTTTGTTACGGTAGTATTCAAAATCCAGTTCAGACTTGCTTTTCATCTGCGCGCGCATAGTTAGTTGTCTAATTGTTTTCCTCTCTTCTTGACAGTGTTCTTTGCTGTTTGTTTTTATTTTGCAATCGCTTCGAGATTGCTTTTAGCCACATGAAACGCAAATAAGGATACACTATCACTGCTTGTGGGCAATTATTCTTTAATGAAATCTCAAATCCCCGAACAGGACTAAACAAAAACCGTAGCAGAACAAACGAAAAAGAAGGAACAGGGTAATCCGAAGAAACAGTATGAACGTAATTACGTCTAGCGTACCATCGGATACTGTCTTTTATGTGCTCTGAAACTACCGTCCTGTCTACAATCCAGTTGTAGCCTGCCTCCCAAACTTTGTCTTGCAAGTTGCGGTCACAGCTTAACGGAAAGTTAACATCAAAACCGCCGAGGCTCCGTATCACTTCTGTCCGATACAGAGTATTGTCAATGCTTGTGTAGCGTATATCTTTCTTTAAGCTAGCTTCCTCCATTTTCTTAAGTATCGGATTTGTTGGCACTCTAACGCCTTGAGCTACTGCGACTTTAGGGTCGGACTGCAGATGCTTCAGAATTGCTGGGAACCAATTAGGACTGAGTATTATGTCGTGTTCAAAAGAAGCACAGAATTCTGTAGTTGCGATTCCTAATGCTTGGTTTGCTTGATATGGAATTCCTACTTTTTCTGCGTCTATAACCTTCCAGCCAAATTTTTTTCCGATTTTTTTTGTTCCATCTTTGCTGTGTCCATCAATTATTATTTTTTGGTTAACATTTCTTTTCGGAACTGCCTTCTCGATGCTCGTTAGCGTATAAGGTAACGTTTTCTCAGAATTCAATGTCCACATCAGCAGATCAATTTTCGTATTCAACGGTTTTTTCCTCTTTTGCTGTTATCCTGTTTCATAAAACAAAGAAATCCAGTTGTAGAACTATGGATTTTGGCATATTAGTTTTTTGTATTCTTATGTTGTGCTCTGACATTTTCAGAACATTTTATGCATTTTTTGCTTTCAACCTCATTTGGACAAAAGCTTGTCTTTTCGTTTATAATACCTGCGTTTTCTTTGGTGAGCGTGCGCGTTAAAATTTAATC
>CAZYJH010000138.1:0-5134 GCA_964647775.1 uncultured Candidatus Bathyarchaeia archaeon | reverse complement strand
AAGACGGAAGCTACATGTGGGGTCCAGTAAAGCTACCAGGAAATGCTTGGAGCACCATTACACGATCCGGTGACATCGCTTACGGCAAGGTCTTCATTTGGGACTTCGGCGGCTTCTGCAATGCACTCAATCTACAAACAGGCGCTATCGAGTGGACTTGGAGCCGCGGAGACGCTGGATTAGATACTCCTTACGGAATCTATGAACTATGGTACAATGACGCCATTGCTGACGGTAAGATAATCCTCTCAGAAGGCAAAATGTATGATCCGCCACTACACCCATCAAAGACAGTTTGCATAAACGCAACCACTGGAGAAACCATATGGACCTTAACCGGTTGGACTGGGCGAAACTGTCCAATAGTTGCAGACGGTCACATAATACTATGGAACAGCCAAGACGCCAAAATCTACAGCATAGGCAAAGGACCGACCGTAGCTACTGTAACAGCTGGTCCAAAAGTTTCAGCACTAGGAACCAGCGTGCTTGTAGAAGGCTCAGTATATGACGTTTCTGCAGGCTCAAAGCAAGCCGGCGTAATTGAACGCTTCTCCAATGGACTTCCAGTAGCAGCCGATTCATGCATGGACGACTGGATGTCAAATGTCTACATGCAGCAGTATAACGTTCCAACCAACTTCGTGGGAGTTAATGTACATATAACCGGATACGACCCGAACAAAAACTTCCAAGATTATGGCTACACGTGTACTGACATTAATGGCAACTTCGCATTTCCATTCACACCTGAAGTCGAAGGCACCTACCAGATCACAGCTACATTTGAAGGATCCGAATCTTACTGGCAATCTACAGCATCAACATACATAACCGTTGATCCAGCACCAGAACCGTTCCCGTATGTTCCGACAGCTGAAGAGATAGCTTCTGACGCTGCTCAGAGAACCATCAGCATGCTTCCGGCATTCCCAAATGTTCCAACAGCTGACGAGATCGCTGCCGCTACTGCTCAGAGAACCATCAACATGCTTCCACCGTACCCACAACCAACAACCTGCCCAGAGATACCTGCCTACATGACAATCGACCTAGTCATCATAGTGCTAGTCATAGTTGCTATAGTCATCGGCTTATACGGACTCATTAAAAAGCAGAAATAAACCCAAAAAATTTCATTTCCCTTTTTCTTTTTTTTCTTTTTAACTAATTTAGTGCTAACTGAAGTTAGGAAGAACGTGATGATGCAATCAATCTTTGTATAATTTGGCTGCATTTACAAACTCTATAACTTTTGGGGACTCATCCGCACTACCCTTATTAATCACCCCCTTCGTCTATTAATCGAAAATATTTGAAGGTGTAACTATGCAGGTTACTTTTGTGAATCCACCTTACCCAACAGGATCACATCGACACCCCCCCTTCATCCCTCTTGGCATCGGATACCTTGCAGCAGTCCTCGAAAAAAACGGATACGACGTCAACGTCATCGACTGCCAAGCCCTTAACCTCACATTAGATGAGGTGGAAAACGAACTTCGCAAACGGCAACCTGACGTGGTTGGGTTAACCTCCACTACCCTCACATACAAATCCGCCCTCGAAATAATCAAAGTAGCCAAGAAAGCTTTACCAGACAGCTTAACCATCATCGGAGGCTCCCACGTTACATTCTGGGATGAAAACGCCCTGCAGGAGTGTCCACAACTGGACATTGTTGTGCGGAAGGAGGGCGAAATCACGCTGCTGGAGCTGCTGCAGAAGCTGGAAGCAGGCGAAAGCTTCAGTGACGTTCTGGGTATAACCTACAGGAAAGGTGAAGAGTTTGTGCGGACCCCGGACAGGCCGTACATAGAAGACCTTGACAGCCTACCTTTTCCGGCTGTTCACCTTTTCCCCATTGAGCAATTCAATAAATACGGAAACATCATTTTTCCAGTGATGACGAGCCGAGGCTGCGTGTTCTGGTGCGAGTTCTGCACAGCCGTAAGGATGTTTGGTCGACGATACCGGATGCGAAGCCCCAAAAGGGTCGTGGACGAGCTTGAGTTCCTCTACAAGAAATATGGCGAGAAACAGTACACCTTCTATGACGACGCATTCACTGTGGACCAAGCAAGAACCAAAGAAATATGCAACGAAATCCTGAAGCGAGGCCTAAAGATAAAGTGGGACTGCGAAACCCGCGTGGACATGGTTACAAAAGATTTGCTTACGAAAATGAAGGAAGCCGGATGCATCGCCGTGTGGTATGGTGTGGAGGCGGGTTCACAAGAAGTTAGAGATGCTATGGGAAAGGGGATTTCAACCCAGCAGACTCTTGACGCATTCAAGTGGACGCAAGAAGCTGGGATGATAGCAGTTGCAAGCGTTATTCTCGGTTTTCCCGGTGAAACCAAAGAAACGGCATTGGAAAGCGTAAAACTTTTGAAAAAAATAAACCCCGACGAGATTGGAATCTACATCGCCACGCCCTATCCTGGAACTCCCATGTACGATTATGTGACAAAGATGGGCTGGCTAAAAATACGTGACTTCAACAGGTACGACACAGCCACACCCACCTTCGAGTCTCCAACCATGAGCATGAAAGAACTAAAAGAAATCCATGACAAGGCGCATCAAAGCTTCTATCTTCGCCCAACCTATGTCATCCGCGCCTTCAGCAAAGGAGGAGTGTACGGTTACTCTACAACCCGCACTGCCCTGGCGTGGTTTCGGAGGAGCATAGCATCCAAGCTGGGTCTACGGTAATCTTTCACCCTTAATTACTCAAATTCATCTGGGGGATTATTTGTTGCAGAAAAGAAAGCTGGGCAGAACCGGTCTTCAGGTCTCCGTTGTCGGTTTTGGGGGCACATGGATTTCGCAACTAAGCATGGATAAAGCAGTGAAGGTTGTTCAAAGGGCTTTTGAGTTGGGCATCAACTACTTCGACACTGCGAAACTGGATGGAGACAGTGAAGAAAAGCTTGGAGCAGCACTGAAGGATGTAAGGGACGAGTGCGTTTTAGCCACGAAAACCGCTTCAAGAACCAGAAGCGAATCGCTGGCAGACTTCAAAAGCAGTCTAGGTCGGCTCAAGACGGACCGGCTGGATTTGATTCAGCTTCATGGAATAGATGACGAGAAAACTCTCCGTAAGGCAATGGGTTCAGGAGGTTCACTGGAAATGTGCAAAAAGGCTCGCTCTGAAGGCTTGGTAGACTTCATCGGCATAACCAGCCACAAGCCCCGCGTGTTGATTAAAGCCATTGAAACAAACGAGTTTGACACCATACTTGTGCCCCTTAATGTGGTGACAAGGCAAGCCTTAGAGGACTTATTGCCGCGGGCAAAAGAGTTGGACATCGGCGTTGCCATAATGAAGCCGTTATCAGCCAAGACATCCCAACTCATAACCTGCCTCTATAATCCCTCTCTGTCTCTGCTTTCTGACGAGCCTGAACTGAGGTCTCTTCTAGGGCAGGATTCAGCTTCGATGGTTCGAAACGCCCTCAGGTTTGTTTTGGCGCAGGATGTGTCCGTGGTTGTCACCGGATTGAAGTCAATTAAAGAAGTTGAGACAGCTGCTCAGGTAGGAAACAGATACAGAGAGTTAACAAGCGATGAGGAAGAACGGTTTAGCGTCCAATTTGGTGATGAATACTGCCGAGACTGCGGACTCTGTTTACCCTGCCCACAAAACATCGACATCGCCGCCATACTCAGATTTCAAACATTATACGCAACCTACGGCTTGAAGAGTTGGGCAAAAAAACTGTACAACGGACTTGAAGTTGACGTCACAAACTGCACAGAATGCGACAAATGTGAACCAAAATGTCCCTATAACCTGCCCGTAGTGTCTCTGCTGAAAGAGGCGCAGGCGTGTCTGCAGAGCTAGTTTCACTATTTTTTCTAGAAGATGTTTTTGATTCGCCACAGGATGTGATTCACGGCTGTTCGAGCCATTACTTTGCTGTAGAAGTTTCCTTTAAACATGTGACGTAGCACATATTTCGGAGAATAGAAGCTGTTATAGAATGATGTTCTCAGTTTTCTGATGTCCTCAGCCGACAGGTTGGGGTTCTTGAAAATGGGTGTTATTGTGTCGTAGCGTCCCCAATCATTGGATATCTCATAGCCCATCTCCTCCACGAGCCTGCGAAGGTCAGTGCCAGGATACGGCGTCGCCACGCAAATGTACACGTCATCCGGATCCGCCTTTTTGACGAGGTCAATGGTCTGCATCAGCATATTCCGCGTTTCTCCAGGATAACCAATAATCACTGAAATGGCAACAAACAAACCAGCATCCTTCGCCATCTTGATTGCTTTCCTGTTCTGCTCAACCGTTGTTCCCTTATTTACGGCATCCAGTATCTTCTGGCATCCAGATTCGACACCGAAGAAAACTTGTTGGCAGTTAGCATTCCGCATTGTAGCCAGAAGGTCTTCAGAAACTTTGCTGACTCTGGTTTGGCAGTCCCATGGAAGACCGATTTTTCTGTTCCTGATTTCTTCACAGATCGTGACTGCCCTTTTTGTGTCAAGCGTGAAGGTGTCATCGTAGAATGAGAAGGCGTCGGCTCCATGCACGTCCCTTAGCCACTCCAGCTCATCCACGATGCTTTTAGGGCTCCGCGCCCTGAAGGCTTTCCCGAACATTCTGGCTGTCGTACAGAAGGAACACTGTGAGGGGCAGCCTCTGCTTGTCATTATCGGCAGCATTTTTCTGCCAAAAAGCCGGTACTTCTCTAATGAGAAGTATTTGTATGCGGGACGTGGCAGCTCGTCAAGTTTTTGGATAGGTAGTCTGTTGGGCGTGCGAACTGTCTGTCCATTGTTCCTGAAAGTTATGCCTTCAATGCCTTTGAGTGCCTTCTGGTTGGAGACGTTTTGTGCCAGCTCCAGCAGCGTTTCCTCGCCCTCGCCCCTAACCACTACGTCTATTGCCTGCTCTTCGGCGAGAACCTGCTCATCCATGAAAGTGGCGTGTGGTCCTCCGATGACAACCATTGCGTCAGGGCACACCTCTTTTGCGGCATGCGCGGATAATAGAGCTGACTGTATCGTTGGCGTCATAGAAGTGATTCCAATCAGGTCTGGCTGGATAGAGGCTAACTTTGTTTTCAGTTGCTCAAGGTCAATCTCCTGCGCTGGGCAGTCTATCACAGTTACTTCATGC
>CAZYJH010000137.1:0-5134 GCA_964647775.1 uncultured Candidatus Bathyarchaeia archaeon | reverse complement strand
TTACCAGATTCACGCTAGCGGTCACGCTTCTGGTCCAGAAATACAGGAGATGATAAACAAAATCAAGCCTAAACTCCTAGTTCCCGTTCACACAGAACATCCTGAGCTGTTCAGGAACCCTGCAGGCAACATCCACAGACCAGAAAAGGGCGCAGAAAAGAGTATACAATAAGTTTTTTAGAACCCAAAAACCACTTTACTATGGAGATGTGAACCTTTTGAGTGAAGAATTTTCTTTAACAAAACTGAATAAACCAACAGACTGGACAAATCTTACAGTAATGGCAAAGAAGCATACGCCCATAATCGAGGCGCCAGCTAAAGCTAAAGCAAACGAGCCCTTTGCCGTGAAGATAAAAGTTGGCGGAATCGACGGAGTTGAGCACCCCAACACCTTGAGCCACTGGATAAATTGGGTTGCCCTCTACGCTGGAGACCGTTTGATAAGCAAAACAGAGTTTGCTGCTGAACTGTCAGACGGCTACGTCGTAACAATCAACGTAACACTGAACGCGTCAGCCACCCTCAGGGCACAGGAGTTCTGCAACCTACACGGGGTCTGGGAAGGAAAAGCAACGAAGGTCACAGTCGAGTAGACCTTCAGAGTTTGGAAGCCAATTTTTTGGCGTCCGCTCTTATTTTTTGTAGGTCCTCTTCTGTGGGTTTTCCTCTGATGTCGCCCATTCTGCCTTTTGTGCTGCGTTCCGCATTGCCAACGAACTCGCTGAGAACATACCATTCATCCAGCACTGTGAATCCGATATGCTCAAAGAATTGACCCATATACAGCCCCACAGGAGTTGCTTCACGGAGTCCAGTGTGTGGTCCAGAATACGTGCAGAACATTAGCGCTTTTTTTCCGGGAACTGTTGGTGCACCTGTTTTGATTTTTCCTTCTTTATGATATTCTTTAAATTTTTTGAGCAGAAAATCTGTAACCTGCTTGGGCGGATGGAACTGAATAGCGGGGGCGCCAACACAGACAAGGTCGTAGTCGAAGTAGTCTATGTCCTCTGCCTCGGTTGTTCGCATTAGGGAAACGTTTACTCCCGCAGCCTCTAAGCCCTCTTTTATGGCAAATGCTACTTTCTCAGTGTTTCCTGTGTTAGACCAGTAGAGTATTACAGCACGTTTCATAGTACTTCACATCTTTTTTGTTTAGAATGGGAACGGAAGATTGCGTGTTACTTCTGTTCTTCAAGGATCAGCATGGTTATGGTTGAGCGGACCTCGTCTAGGCTCCGCACTTTCCATGTGACAATTTCTTTGAGTTTGTCCATGCTGTCTGCTTTAATTTTCGCTACCACATCGTAGACGCCGTAAACGGGAAATATTTCTACAACCGAGTCAAGTTTCTCTAAAGTTTCTACAACTTTTTCCATGAATTTCGGTTCGGTGTTGATTAGCACATAAGCCATCGGCATATCAATCCTCTCCACATCCTAATTCGGCTAGATAGACTAAATAATGTTTCTTTTTTGGCGAAAGCCCCCCAACTTTTTAATATATATTTATTTTCTTGGTTCCATGAGAAACAAATGAGGACCCTGTAGCGGTTTTAGTCTTTCATGTAATCAAACATTCTTTTTTGGATGCCCCCATCCTTCAGCCCCATAACAAACTCTATCACATCATTGGGTTCCTTGAATCGCAGATTTATGAGGCTCTGGAATCCCCAATCTGAACATTTGATGCGGGAAATGGTGGATGCGGCGCTAACGGACTTGGCGAAATCTTCGGTGAGGTTGTAGGTGGCTAAAAAAGCTCCGCACCAAACATCGCCTGCTCCAGTAGTGTCAACAACCTTGTCTGGAGGCAAAGTCAAGGCGGGAACCATCTGCAGATTACCGTTTTCTTCGCTGATTATGGCGCCTAAGCTTCCCAAGGTGACAATCAGCCGTTTAGCTTTCAGAAGCCTAACAGCGGAAGAGATGGAGTCTGTTTGGGCTAACGCTTTAGCTTCCGTGTCGTTTAAAACAAAAAAGTCTGCCTTCAAAGCAACGTCGTTGAGGATTCTCCTGTTTCTCCGTCCCTCTCTGATGTAGTCTATCCACGTGTTAACCGAAACTTTGCTCTCCGGAGACTTCCGTTTTATCTTATCCACTATTCTGGCAACCTTCGAAGGCTGCATAGGCGAAATATGAAAAATGCTCTTGTGCCTAAGCCACTTAGCTGAGATTCTGCTGGACGATATTCTGGAGCCTGCACCCTGATCGGCTCTGAGGTAATGGGCTTCCCAGCGGCGGTCATATCTGATGTGAAAACGTGTGGAAGGCGCGTCATAGATTTTCACGTCCCTGTATGGCAGAAGATTTAGAACATCAAGAAATTTGTTATCTTTTCCTGTTGCCGAGATTAATGTGACGTTGTGGGACATGGTTCTGGCTGCCATTGCCGCGTATAGGGCTGCGCCTCCAAGCTGTACTCGTGTGTCGTTGACGTTTTCTACTTTGTCAACAGAGATGTGTCCAACAAACACCAATCTTTGAGCTAACAGCCTATTCACCCCACCCTAAGCATCACAGGATCACGTTTCTATCCACACAGATAGTGAGCTTCGATTTGAATAATCTTGCCCTTACCGTAAACCCTGCAGGAAGTAAACCGTAACTGGCTGCTCTATCTTGAAAACAGCTTTTGTTATTTCTCAGTTCTCATCTTCTTCGTCTAGAATAGAGATACAAGACTACTGCCGCTGCGATTATCACCAGAACAGCCACAACTATAACTTTAAAGTCGGGAAAGGTTGTACCAGAGTCTTGTGAACCCCAAGCACTCAGAACCCCGTTGCCGAAAACGTAGACCACGCCATCAGCCACCACAGGAGAACCTGCAGTATACGCAGCGTTAACAGGAGAATAAATGCCTGCGGCAGCACGCCAAACTTCAACGCCAGAAGAGGCATCCAGACAATAAACATTGCCATCATATGACCCTGCAAAGACGCAGCCTCCAGCAACTGTAGGCGGAGCATAAACCTCTGCGCTAGTAGAAATGTTCCAAATTTTTTCGCCCGATGACGCGTCTAAACAAAAGACATCAAAATCTCCAGATCCTACATATACGCGCCCATCAGCCACGGCGGGGGACGACACCCCGTTTCCCCAATGATATCCATGAGACGGACCATTATTGTTGTACCATGTTGTGTAATTCCAAATCTTGGCTCCGTCTGCGGCGTTAAGACAATACGCGTTGCCATCGCTGGAACCAAAATAGACGAATCCGTCAACAGCAACAGGAGAACCTACTGCAGCGTCAGCTGTAAAATTCCAAACATGCACACCTGAAGCCGCAGTGAGACAGAAAACATCCCCGCCGTGGTTAGTAGCGTAAACATAGCCATCGGAAATGGCGGGTGATAAGCCGGAAGCTTCAGCGCCAGTTGAAAAACTCCATAACCTTTCGCCGTCTATGGCGTCAAGACAATACACATCACCTGTCTTCGACTCAACATATAATCGACCATCAGCGAAGTTCACTGGCGCATTCACTGAAACACCAAACGAGCGATTCCACACCTGAGTGCCCTCTGCAGCATCAAGGCAGTAGACATGTCCGTCCTCTGAGCCCACATACACCCGGTCATCAATAACAGCTGGAGAGGAATGGGTTTCGCCACCTGTAGCAAAGCTCCAAACTTTTGTCCCAGTAGACCCATCAAAACAGTAGATGTTGTAGTCCGGAGAACCCACATACACAAGCCCATTAGCAACAACAGGAGTGGCAGGCGAGAATCTGGCGCTGTCCTCAATAGTGTAATTCCACAACTGCACTACCGAAGAAGTTGGCGCTGCGCCGCTTGAAAAGCCAGTGTGAGCTGCGTCATGCCTGAAAAGTGGCCAGTTATCTACGGAGGATGAGGCGTAAGAAGCAACTTGACAGGAAAACACAAACGATAACGCCAGAAGCGTCGTGGTAAAAACAGCTAGAATTCGGCTAATTTTCCCCACTTTTTTAACCCCAAAGAAATCATGTATAATGAAGCACTTAACCCTTCTTTTATTTTCTCAAAGATGGCTCTTGGGTTGGTCTCCACTTCTGTGAAGTAAATCGAACAAAAACTGAAGCTCGACTTAGGAAAGACAACTTTTATCAGCTATGCCACGTTGTTTAGCTCAGTAATCAGAGAGCGTAATGAACGTTGAGCACTAAACAAGATTCTCTGCTGCGGTTTCGCCTAAAACGGAATCTAGAGAGACTAGCCGCCAGAGAAGGCAGAGGAACAGAGCTTGTCTCACTGTATGTGCCGTATGGTCGCCAAATCAGCGAAGTAGTCTCCATGCTCAACAACGAGTACGGAACAGCATCAAACATCAAATCTAACACAACCCGAAAGAACGTTCAGGACGCTATAACCAGAGTCACACAGCGAATGAAGATGTTCAAAAAGGTGCCCGAAAATGGGCTGGTGCTCTTCTGCGGAGCAATTCCACAGAATGGTCCGGGAAGCGAAAAAATCGAATTGTATATAATCTCGCCTCCAGAGCCGATTCAAGTTTACCTGTATCGCTGTGATGCCAGATTCCACACTGAACATTTAGCAGAGTTCTTGAAAGAAAAAGAAACGTTCGGGATTATTGTTTTGGATGCTTCAGATGCAGTTTTTGCTACGGTTAGAGGAAAGCGTCTTGAGGTTGTGAAGCAGATTAGCTCGGGTATCCCCGGAAAGTTCAGGGCTGGTGGGCAGTCTGCGAGAAGGTTTGACAGGCAAAGAGAGGCGAAGATGCAGGAGTTCTTCAATCGGGTTGGAGAGCATGCCGACGAAATTTTTCTGCCTATCGAAAACTTGAAGAGCCTGCTTTTGGGTGGTCCTGGACCCACAAAATTTGATTTTGAGAAGGGTAACTATCTTCAGTATACTTTGAAGGAGAAGATTGTGGCTACTGTTGACACCTCTTATGTGAATGACAGGGGAGTGGAGGAAGTTGTGGAGAAATCTGAGGATATTCTGCGGCGGATACGTTATGTTGAAGAAAAGAGGATTATGCAGAAGTTTCTCCGCGAAATCGGTCAGGACACAGGTTTAGCAACATACGGCGAAGATGACGTAAGAAAATACCTGAATAACGGAATCGTGGATACTCTTCTGCTTTCTGAGGACCTAGAAAATGTCAGAGTTACAGTGAAGTGC
>CAZYJH010000136.1:0-5145 GCA_964647775.1 uncultured Candidatus Bathyarchaeia archaeon | reverse complement strand
ATTGTTGAAAACAGTCTTTTCTCGTGGAAACTCGAGAGAACCAAAAATTGCTGTTTGTCTACATTCCTAAGATGAGCAGCCATATGTTGAGGTAAACTATTGCGCCGACTGAGGAAATCAGAGTCAAGGATGCTACGGTTTCTCTTTGGAAGTCGTATCGTTCGCTGAGTACCGCCAAAGAAACGGCGACAGGCATCGCATGCATAAGCACCAGCACAGACTGATTCATGGAGGGCAAATGGAACAGAGCCAACGTAGCCAAAGCCACCACCGGCAAGAAAACTATCCGCAGCAGACTCAAGCCAAAAGCCACAGTCAAGTTCTCGTACTTTTTTCCATAAAGAAAAGCTCCCAACATGAAAACAGCCACCGCAGACGTGGTGCCGCCTGTCATATGCAAAAAAGTAGACACTGGAGAAGGAATCTCCACTCCAACAACCGAAATCAGGATGCCCACAACAATCGAAAGGATTAAGGGGTTTTTTGCAAGACGCTTGGCAACGTGTTTCAGTCCCGCCAGCTTTGCTGATTCTCCAAGCCGATAAAATTCTAGCATGGTTATTGAGATTGCGATTGCTACGATGCCGATGGTTGCTGCCGCTAGGGTGGCTAGTTGTTCGGTTTGTTCTGAGGGAAAAGCGAAGGTTACGAAGGGGATGCCGAAGAAGGCGAGGCTGCCGAAGATTGTGCTTAAGGTGAGCAGATAGAACGTGTTCCTCGAAAACCTGAAAACCACGTATAATAGAGCGTAAATTGCCGTAACCACAAATATTGGAATAATCCCCGCGAAAATGAAGGTGACCGTCTCTGCCACAAAAGTTGTTTCCGCCATGTCAACCAAAAAGAGAGCAGGCAACGCAAAAAAGTACACGTACGCGCTGAGCACCCGCTCATCCCCCTGCTTTAGGACTCCAAACTTTCTTGACAGGAATCCTATGCCCATCAGCAAAAGAATTGGAACCGCAGTTCCTATCAGCGCATCAGCCAATACAATGTTCCTCCCTTTCTAGTTAAATTGCCTGAGCAGATAAATTTTGCAAGCTTTCCTGAGAAAAACAGATAATTGACTTGGCTACTAAATGGTCAAGGGGGAACATGATGGTTAGTTTCAAGCAAGCCCTCCAGATACTGGAAGAAAAAGGAAAACTTGAACGCATAACAAATAAAACGTCGTTAAACGAAATTCCTGACATAATACGCAAAGCTGAAAAAGCTCTCATCTTCGAGAACACTGGAACCGAATACCCTGTAGCCTCCAACATCTGTACCCGAGACAACTTCTGCACCATCTTTGGCATGGACTGGAAACAGATACAGGAAAAACTCATAACTGCACTAGACAACCCAATAAAGCCCGTCACAGTAACTGACAACCACTTTGAGGAAGCGGAACTGGACCTCGATAAACTGCCCATCCTGAAATATTACAGGTCTGACCCCGGACCCTACATCACTTCCGGCGTCTTCGTCACAGAATGCACAGAACGTAACCTTTCCTATCACAGGATACTCGTCAAAACAAAAAACGCGGGCACAGCAAGAATCTGCCACCGCCACACTTGGCAATGCTACATCCAAAACAACAAAAACATCGACGTAGCCATCTGCATCGGAATGGACCCCGCTCTCCTCTTCGCCGCAGCAATCTCCACCAAAGAGCCCATGGACGAAACCGAAATCGCAGGCGGCTTCTACGACAAACCAATAAAAATGACAAAACTGGAGAACGGAATCTCCGTGCCCATAGACACAGAAATCGTTTTGCTCGGAAAACTCACCTCAGAACTGGGAGAAGAAGGCCCCTTCGTTGACATAACGGGCACGTACGATTTGGTTAGGCAGCAGCCAGTCGTCAAAGTCACAAAGATACTGAGACAGATAAAGAATCCCGTCTATTATGCGCTTATTCCCGGAAGGGGCGAGCACTCCTTTCTGATGGGCTTCGGAAAGCTGCCCCTCATATACAAGGAACTCATGAAGGTCTGCCAAGTCAAAGATTTGGCTTTCACTGACGGCGGAATCAACTGGCTAGGCTGCTCCATAAGCATCAAAAAGAGAAGCGACGAAGAGCCCAGAAAGGTGATAGAAACCGCCCTTGAGGCGCACAAGAGCCTTAAGCATGTTTTCGTGTTTGACGACGACATAAACCTCTCTGACCCACAGGATATTTTGTGGGCGTTAACGACCAGATTCCAAGCCGACAAAAACCTGTACACTTACCCGAATTCTTTCGGCTCAAGTTTGGACCCCAGCTCTGAACCCGGAGAAGACAGAAGACGAACATGCAAAGCAGGATTCGACTGCACAATACCGCTGTCCAAAGACAGAAAGGATTTCGAGAAAGTAACCTGACTCTTCTATCCTACGTCCTAATTGCTTTCTTCAGGAACTCGAGTCTTCAAGCTTGCTTTTCAGTATCTGGTTGACCAGCTGAGCCTTCACTCGTCCCCGTGCCTTCTTCATTATTGTGCCCATTAACGCTCCAATCGCGCCTTTTCCCCGCAACTCAATAAACTCAGAGTTCTTCTCTATCACATCATCCACCAAGTCCTCCAGCTCCTTCCGCGACATCATCCCAAGCCCCAGACTCTTAAGAGCATCCTTGACTGTGGCGTCTTCGTTGTCTGCAAGCCAAGTTAATATCTCGGGAATGCTTTCTTTGGCAGTTTTTCCTGCGCCGATGAGCCGGAACATTTCCCTGAACTGCTCGTCAGTGACGGCTTCAACCTTTATTTCATCCCGTTTAAGCGCCTTCAAAGTTTCCGTCAACGCAACAGCAATAACAGTCGCAGAAACCTGTTTTTCTCCCGCTAAACACTCGAACAGCTCAAGATACTCGGAATCCAGAATCTGCTTGGCAAGCTTCTGATTTAGTTTATAGTCCTTCATCAGACGCTTCATCAACTGCTCAGGCAACTCGGGAAGACGCCCGCTCAAATCGTCAATGTGCGCCTTGGTTACCTGAATCGGCGGAACATCCGTCTCAGGATACATCCTAGCCGCTCCGGGTCTAGGACGCATATACTTTGTTGTTCCGTCAGGATTCGCTGCCCGCGTCTCCTCGGGAACACACTTCAAGGCTGTTCTAGCCCGTTCAGTCACCGCCTTCAGGGCATCGGTCACATTCTCTGGTGTGTCCGCCACGAAGACCACAGCATCCATCGAATCCTTCTTTACAAGTTTCCCAAGCTGGCTCAGTTCCTCTTCGGTTACGCCGTAGGCAGGCATCTCGTCTGTGTGAAATATTCCTCCAACTCTTCCCCAGAAACGAGCCATCCCCGCCAACTCAGACCCAAGCCTCATACCCAACGCCAACTCCTTTCTGAGGAGCCCAGCGAAGCCCTGCAGCCTAACCGCCAAGACAGGATTGTTCTGTTTGATTGCCTTCGCGATAACCTTACATTGTGTATTCTTGAAAACCTGTGTTACGTCAACAAATTTTTCGGTGATGTCCTCCACTTTTACTCCGCGTTTCTTCAGTTCATCCCGTATTTCTAGGAGACTTAGCTGCCGTTGAACCTCGTTTTCGATTACTTTAGAAACCAGCTCCAGCTCCTGAACACCCTTAATCTCAATTAGTGCGCCGTCCCGTATGGAAACATTCACGTCCTGACGAATCGTTCCCAAGCCCCGCCTAACCATGCGGGTTGCCCTCAAGATTCTGCCAATGGCAAAGGCTGTCTCCTCTGCCTCCTCCGGAGAATAGATGACTGGGGCGGTGGTCACTTCGATGAGGGGTATTCCGAGGCGGTCGATGCGGTAGTGGATCAGTTGCCCCTCCTTTCCCGTTTTTCTTGCCGCATCCTCTTCGAGGCTCACCTGCTGAATTTGCACCTTTTTTCCTTTGATGTCGATTTCGCCGTTCAAGGATACTACGCAGGTTCGCTGGAAGCCTGTTGTGTTTGAGCCGTCTATGACTGTTTTGCGCATAACATGAACTTCATCTACTGGTTTTGCTTTCATCATAAGCGATGCTATGAGACAGATATCCACGGCTTCCCTGTTTAGGTCGTGAGGCGGCTCCTCATCCATCTCCACCAGACACATCGATTCATTGTTTGCTTCGTACAGAATCCGTGTTTCCTTATTGAACTCGAAGAGAGCCGCTGAATCAACCTGACCCAGCTCGCTCTGGGTTGGTCGCAGTTTTCTGATGAAGGTGAACTCGGGTTCTTCCTTGAACAGTTTGGGTTCACAGGAACAGAACAGCTTCTCTCTGGTGTCCAGCTGCTGATGAATCTCAAGTCCTGCCTTCAAACCAATTTTCGAATATTTGCTGCTCATACGATATTCCTCAGATTCCTGTTTCTCCATAAAGTGTTCTAGCTGAGTATTCGTTGGCTACGTTCGCAGTGAGAAGCTTCTTTGCCTCTTCAGGTTTGGTTGTTTGCCCGAGAACCCATCTGAGTTTCACGAAAGCTGTCTCAGGAAGCATGTCATCGAGGGAGAGAATGCCCATGGCTAGCAGGTCTCTGCCCTGATCGTAAACGTTCATGTTTAATCTTCCCCAGATGCACTGTGAAGTCATGCCTACAATAACATCTTTTTCTATTGCGTTTCGGATGGCAGAAAACAGATAATCTCCGACATGTCCCAGCCCTGTTCCCTCAAGTATGATTCCCCTGTAGCCCTTCTCAACATACCAGTCGATTACTTGTGGATTCAGGTCTGGATGCGTCTTGACTAAAGCAACTTTCTCTTCGAATTCTGGTTTCAATTCAAGTTTCCGCGAATCATCTCGTTTCCTGTATCTTTTCGTCAACATCTTGAGCTTGTTGTCTTCCAGTCTGGCAATAGGCGATGCGTTTACGGACTTGAAGGTGTCTCTGCGGCTAGTGTGACACTTTCTTGCCTTTGTTCCACGATGAAAAACTATCGAAGTGTCCGAAACAGTCTCATGCATCGCAATGACAACCTCAGCAAAAGGAGCAGAAGCAGCCGCTTTAACTGCGCCCACCAAGTTAGTTGCAGCATCTGAACTGGGGCGGTCAGCTGACCTCTGTGAAGCCACCATAACCACGGGCACAGGCAGGTCTTGGAGAGCAAAACTTAGGGCTGCGGCAGTGTACCCTAATGTGTCTGTTCCATGGGCTACCACAACGCCTGCTACGCCATTGTTGATGTGCTTGGCAACCGTTTTCGCGG
>CAZYJH010000135.1:0-5238 GCA_964647775.1 uncultured Candidatus Bathyarchaeia archaeon | reverse complement strand
ACGCCATGTTCAAGTTCCAAGACTTCGACGGAAAACTTCTGGCATTAAGAGCAGAGATGACTGCGCCCGTCGCCAGAATAGTCACAACTCGGATGCCGTCCGCGCCAGAGCCGATTCGCCTCTTTTACGTCAACAATGTCTTCAGGTACAGCCAATCCTACCTCAAAAGAGAAAGGGAGTTCTGTCAGGCAGGAGTTGAACTTGTCGGCTGCAACACCCCAGAAGCTGACGCCGAAATCTTGGCTCTGCTAATCTCTTCCCTAAAACAGGTCGGCTTGCAGGACGTAAGAATTGACTTAGGTCACGCCAGCCTGCTCAAAGATCTGATGAACGCGGCGGGACTGGATGAGCAGCAGAAAGTTTCTGTTCAGAGTCTCCTAGCGTGCCGAGACGCGGTGGGGCTGAAGAAGTTCATGGAACAGAACAGTTTCCCCTCGAATCTACGAGATGCTTTTCTTCAGCTTTCTCGCTGCAGAAAACTGGACGAAGTTTCATCAATTTCCTTGAACGGCTCAAAATATGACCGCGTAAACAAGCAGTTAGAGAGCCTCATGGAACTTCAGGAAACATTAGCTGACTACAGGATAGATGAGATTGTGTTCTTCGATTTTTCTTTAACAAAAAAGATTGAATACTACACCGGAATGGTGTTTGAGGCTTCTGTTCCAAACCTGGGTCTTCCCCTCGGCGGCGGAGGCAGATACGACAACTTCATCGAAAAATTTGGAAAACTGAAGCTACCCGCAACAGGCTTCGCATTGGAAATCGGAAAACTCCTCCAAGCCCTCACAGCGCAGGGCTTCGAACTTCCAGAAGCCACAGAAACCAAGGTTATTGTGGCGTCCACGTTCAGGGAAGCTGCAGTTGAGGCAGTTAAGGCTCTTCGTGAAGCTGGAGTCATCGCGTCGCTGGAGGTGACAAGGAGAAGCCTCGAGAAAACACTGGAGTATGGAAAGTTTACGGAGACTGATTATGTGGTTTTTGTTGGTTCATCAGTAGAGTCTCCAGTGACTGTCTACGACATAAAATCAAACATTTCACGAAACGTAATGCTCAAAACCTTTCTGGGAGAACTGGGAGGTCAAGCCTAGAATGAATAGCAAAAAAATCAGAATCGCAATACCGAATAAGGGGCGCCTAAAGGAGCCCTCACTTGAGGCGCTGGCTCGGGCAGGAATAGAAGTCTTGGAAGAGGACAGAGCCTACGTTTCCCGGACCTCTGACCCACGATTCGAGGCAATCTTCGCCAGAGCCAACGACATACCCGTCTACGTGCACTACGGTGCCGTGGACTTGGGCATCACGGGTCACGACCTGATTCTCGAAAGAGGCGCAGACGTCCTAGAACTGCTGGACCTAGAATTCGGAAACTGCACCCTCGTTGTTGCGGTTCCAGAAGATTCACAGATCGAATCTGTAAGCGACGTTCCTGCCTTGGCAAGAGTAGCAACTGGATTCCCGAACATCACCCGAAGCTTTTTCGAAAATTGTGGAAAGCAGGTGGAGGTGTTGGAGGTCAGTGGAACCGCGGAGCTTGCGCCTAAACTGGGGTTGGCTCAGATAATCGTGGACATCACATCAACGGGCGAAACCTTGAGACAAAACAAGCTCAGGATAATTGGCAGCATCCTTGAATCGACCAGTAGACTAGCCTGCAACAAGATCGCGTACAGGACTTTCGAGAAGCAAATCACTGAGCTTCTAGCCAGAATGCGGGGAGGGACGGAATAGAATGAGAGTTGTGTCGGTTCAGGAATTCGAAGATGAACTGCTCACCCAGGTGCTGAACAGAGGAAAATCTGACATATCCTCGATCGAAGTCTCGGTTAGAAAGATAGTGAAGGATGTTAGGGAACAGGGCGACAAAGCCCTTTTACAGTATACAGAAAAGTTCGACAAGGTACGCCTAACAACATCCAAACTGAAAGTTGACGAGAAAGAAATCAAAGAAGCATACAAGAAACTAGAAAAAAACCAAATCACCGCCTTAAGGAAAGCTGCAGAAAACATCGTAAGCTTCCACAAGAGACAGCTCAGAACCAAATGGACCATGGAAATCGCGGAGGGCATAACCCTTGGACAGGTCACCCGACCCCTAGCATCTGTTGGTGTCTACGTTCCTGGAGGAAAAGCAGCCTACCCATCTTCGGTGCTGATGTGCGCCGTGCCCGCCAATGTAGCTGGGGTCGAAAAGATAGTTATGTGTTCGCCGCCCAGTAAGAATGGAGACATCGATGCGGCTCTTCTTGTTGCTGCTGATGTTGCGGGGGTGAGTGAGGTTTATCGTGTTGGGGGAGCGCAGGCTATAGCTGCCATGGCATACGGCACAGAAACAGTGCCAAAAGTAGACAAGATTGTGGGTCCAGGAAACGTTTACGTAACCGCCGCAAAACTGGAAGTAAGCAAGGACGTGGCTATAGACGTTCCAGCTGGACCAAGCGAGGTTCTAATAATCGCAGACGCGACCGGCAACGCCTCCTTCATCGCCTCGGACCTTCTCGCTCAGGCGGAACACGACCCCCAAGCATGGGCAATTCTTCTAACCACATCCAAACAGTTAGCCTCAGCAGTTAAAGAGCAAGTTTACGGGCAGATAAAAAATCTCTCAAGAACAGACATCATCAACTCATCCATACAAAAGAGGGGACTCATAGTGACCGTCAGCAACATCGAAGAGGCTATTGACTACTCGAACATGATTGCTCCTGAGCACCTGCAAATCCAAACCAAGAACCCCGCCGAAGTCCTCGGCAAGATTCGAAACGCGGGGGCAGTCTTCTTGGGAGGCTACTCGCCGGTGGCTTTCGGCGATTACTCGGCAGGCTTGAATCATGTTCTTCCCACGGCAGGCTACGCAAAAATTTACTCAGGGCTCTCAAGCCTAGACTTCGTGAAGACAATGAACTTCATGCAGTGCAGCAGGGAAGGCTACAGGAAACTGAAAGAGACAGCCATCACCATCGCAGAAATGGAGGGCTTCGACGCCCACGCAAAATCAGTTACCATCAGAGAGGAGGAAAACCAATGAAAATCAAAGACTTAGTCCAAAAGGAAGTTAAGGATCTTTCCTGCTACGAAGTCAAAACCATACTGGGACAAAAGGATCAGGAAAAGATCGTGAAACTGAACCTGAACGAAAACTTTGCCATGCCAAACCAAAAAATACAAGAACTGTTGCTTGACGCCTGCCGAAGCATCGACGTTCGTGCGTATCCGCCTCCACGCGGCAGCCTAGCCACCAAAGCCATCTCAGGATTCCTCGGCTTCAGCGAATCTGAGGTCTCTGTGGCGAACGGCGCAGACGAAATAATGGATCTGCTCATGAAAGTGTTTGTCCGAAAGGGCTCGAAGGTCATCGTTGTTGAGCCATCGTTTCCAATGTACACCTTCTTTGCGCAGTTGTATGGAGGCAGCGCAGTCCCTGTATTGCTCAGACCAGACTTCAGTTTGGATGTTGACGCAGTGTTGGAGAAGGCAGACAAGAGCACTCGGCTGCTTTTTGTGTGTTCACCAAATAATCCAACAGGCAACCAGTTCCGAGAAGCGGACGTCAAGAGGCTGTTGCAGGAATTCAAGGGCGTCGTGGTTGTGGATGAGGCCTACGTGGACTTCGCTCAGGGTTCGGTCATCAGCTGGGTGAGAGACTATGACAACCTTGCGGTTTTGCGGAGCTTTTCGAAGGCGTTCGGTTTGGCTGGACTCCGCCTCGGCTACCTCGTTTCAAACAAGTCCATCGTAGAGTATGTTCAGAGGGTTGTGGGACCCTTCAACGTGAATTCAGTAACCCAGCAAGCCATAGCACTGGCGCTGGAGAAATGGAGCTACTTCAAGCAACAAATAGAGTCTGTAGTCAATGAACGCGAATGGCTGATGAAGAACCTACGGCAAACCGATGGAGTAAAACCGTATCCTTCAGACGCAAACTTCATCCTCTTCAAAGTAACCAAAGACAGTCTCACCTCTGCAACAGTGACTGAACGAATAGAAAACCGAAATGTGCTGGTGAAAGACAGGGGACACTTGCCGCTCCTAGAGAACTGCATACGCGTCACAGTTGGAAACAGAAGCATGAACAAAGCATTCCTCTCTGCCCTAAAGGCGAGTCTGGAGGAATAGGCACCATGTCTTATCGGCTGATTGACAAGGAACGGCAGATATACGTTAAAGAAGGTGCGGAAGAGGCTCTTCGTGAGATAGAAAAAATAATCTTTGACTTCGATGGGGTGCTTGTTCAAACCAGCCAGTCTTACCGCCAGACCATAAGAAAAGTTGTTGACTACTACTTCATAGAAATTTTAGGTCTTACAGCCGAAAAAGGGAAGCTGGCTACCTTACGGGACATTCAGAAGTTCAAGGACACTGGAATATACAACAACGATTGGAACCTCTCCTACGCCTTCATCACCTACTACCTAAACCTAATAATGAAGGAGCTTGAACAAAAAGGCGCCCTCAACGACTTCATAGAACGCTTCAGCAATCTCCAGTTCATGGACCTCAAAAGCTTCATCAATTCGCTCAATGCGGTCAGTAAGTTCCTTAAGCGCTATGGAGTGAACAAGACGGACCTTGCCTACCTGAAAGACAACGGAATCATAAATCTGGATTTGTTCCTGACACAAGCCAAACTTGAAAAACCGAAACCCATCGAAAGGTCGCTTGTGGGTGTCGACCCCGAAATAGCAGAAGAGGAACAGAGTCTTGTCAGAAAGTTGGTGCCATATGACCTTGAGAAGCCTGATTTCTTGAAGAGACTATTTGAGGAAATCTATCTGGGCAAAGAGCTGTTCACCAAAATTTATGGTGCGTCATCATTCTTCAAATTTGACGATAGCTTCATAGACAAAGAGGCGTTCATTCCCACCAAAGAAACCATGGACATGCTTCGCAGACAGGTCGGCGCCTTCAGAATCTACTCAGGAAGACCCAGACCTCAGGGCATGTACATCCTAGAAAAATACGATTACGTTGGATACTTTGACGAAAAGGAATCTGTATTCCTTGGAGACCTCCTCAAATCCGATGAGGAAATGGAAAAGCTTGGAAAACCAGACCCAACCCTCTTCATCGAATTAATCGAAAAAACGATGGAAAAGGAAACTGGCGTAGCGTATGTGGGGGACGGAATTGCAGATGCCCTGATGGTTGAGAAAGCGAAGGCAAAGGGGCTTGAGAACCTGACTTTTCTGGGTGTCGTGTCCTCGTCAGAGGATTCAAATAAGCTTTTTACTGAATACA
>CAZYJH010000134.1:0-5242 GCA_964647775.1 uncultured Candidatus Bathyarchaeia archaeon | reverse complement strand
AAAGCCTGTGATCCATTGGGTCGCGAGGGTTCAAATCCCTCCCTCGGCGCCACAATCTTGTTCTTTGCCCGATTCGCTTGCTGAGCAGTCATCTTTGATTGTTTTCCCAGCTTTTCGCTCAGCTATCCACGTTTTTGAGTAATGAAAAGCCAGTTAACCGAATTACGGTTCTGCATCTTTGGCATTGAATGATTATTTCATTTAGGTTGTTGTCTCTAACTTTTGCTTCTAGAATGCAATAGTTATCCTCTGTTTCGTCGTCTGGAGATAACGTTACTCCACATTTTGGGCAATGAACATCTCCGTTTCCTTGAATTCGAGCCAAATCAAACCGGTATATCAACTGGTGCTCCACATTTTTCCCTCCTGTTACCTATTCAGGCACTTCTCAAGCAGTCAACAGCCCTTTTTTTATAAAACCATTTTTCAGAATTCATTCCAATTTCAGCCAGAATCTGCAAAACAAAATAATCCACAGATAAATATTACAAGCATCAGCAAACCTAGAGTAGATTAACACGTTGCATGACCTTCCTAGGCTTGTATTGTCTGCACGGGTTTGGAGAGAAAAAGAATTGGCTCCTATTTTTTCTTCATTTATTATAACTGCAAAACCCGCCTCGGCGCCAACAAAGTATCCGCTGTGAACATCATAATTCTCGTTTTTTGTGTTTCCTAGATTTCATAGGTTAAGTGTAACGGAGAAGAATATTGATATGAGATTGAATTTTTGAATAGCCAACTAACTTTATTCTTTTGCAGCTTTCATTTCATCTAGACCTAATACTGCAAGGATAAAAAATGCATGAGACCAAGCCAACGGTACAGCAGAAATAGAAGAACCATTTGATTTGTTGACTTGCTCGGAAAGGAGACCAAGTTCAGTGGCACGGTTAACTGTCCACTCGACAAGTTTTTCCATTCTGTTCACGTCTTTGAGTTTTTCATAGTATAAAGCTAGCCACAGCGTTGCCAAAATCCAAGGGTTGCCTCCATAATACGTGTCTCCGGAATACCTGCCTATTCCGCCAATTTCGTAATTGAATGCTTGTTCTATGCCAAAAGCAGTTTTCCTCATCATACTATCCTGCGCGGGCAGAACCTCAAAAGGGAAAGTTAGTCCTATCATGCTTATATCTAACGTTTCATCTCTCGGCTTGACAGTTTTTATGAATTGACTCTTTGATGAATCCCACGCTAACGTAAGTAAGGAACCTCGGATTTTTTCAGCCAATAAATTCCACTTTTCAGACAGTTTGTTCTCATCTAGAACTTTGGCAATCATAGAAGATGTTTTTAGGGCATTATACACTGCTGCATTTGAATATGTATGGCTCCCGAACCTTTCTTCCCATAAACCCACGGAAGTGATGAGACCTGTTGTCGGATCTATTATACTAGACATGAAATTTGCTGCTTTTTTAATCATTGGCCATAATGTTTTAAGAAACCCTTGGTCTCTAGTCAAATCAAAATGTTTGTTTATGCCCCAAATTACCGTTGCAATTTCGTCGATTTGTGAACTCCATGTTGGGCCTCGTATCTTTGCTTCAATGAAATAGCGTTGATATAATCCTCCCTCTGGTTCTTGAGCCCTTTTGCACCACTTGTAGAATTTTTCTGATTCCTGATGGAAACCACACCTGTCAAAAGCATACGCTACATAGGTAGCGTCTCTGGGCCAGCAAAAGCGATATTCAGGTTCCATGCATGGTGCAGCAATTATGCCACCATTATTTTTGTCCGATAGAAGTTTGAGTACAAGTAAGGATCTTTTCACAAGTCTGTTTAATGTTTCATCCCTAAAATCGTGTTTAAAGCTGTTAATCCATGTTTTCCAGTATTCCTCAGTTCGCTTCAAAAGTGCGTCACTTTCAGCCTGCCTGTTTTTAGCTAAGAGCGCCAAAACTTCTTCTTCATCTGATCCCATGGCAATTAAAACAGTTAGACTCTTCTCTTGGCTGCTCTGTAATGTTCCAATATCCCAGCTTAGACAAGAATTTACTGCCCTACTGCCATCGTATAGTACAAGTGAATCACCTGAAAGTTCAGCGTCGTAAACATCGTTGAAAGCATCGGAGTTTTCTCCATGCACCCCACATTGATGACCACGTGATTGTCTGGTGCCGCCATACAGAAAATAGAAATTCCGTTTATAGTGAATTATGGCATCTTGCTTCTGTACGTAATATGCCACATCATCGATGTCTGTTTCTGAAAGCGCAAGGTCGTTATAGTAAAAAAAGCGCAAGAAAACGTCATTCATGCCCATGTTTCGGAACAAAAAGTTTCTAACAAGAACATTATCATCTGGTAAAACAAAATCTGTTGCAGTTACAATTAACTCTGCTTCAAAGTTTTTGAAGGTAGTTAACATTATATTCGTATTTTCAACATATTTCTGTTCGCTTTTCCAAGGGAAGTCTGTGAACCACCCAAATTTGCTGGCATTTTTATTAGAGTAGAATATCCCGGGCAATGAACCTAGGACATGCTGAGGATAATCAATTGTTGGCCAAAAGAGATGCCTCAGTTCTCCATTTTTGCCAATGGTGGCTAACATTTGATTGTTGCCGATTACTCCCTGTTCCGGAGTCGTTGGCACTAAACTTCCTCCACTGCTTCGTCCAGTATTCCCTTCAAGCGTTTTTCGATTCGATCGATACCCGATACCGCAAATGCTCTATTCCAGTTGCTTGGCTTATCGGATTTATAATAATTTACGGTGCCGATTGCTAACATTAATAACCCCCAGTAGACATCAATGCTTGAGTCAATACCTGAGATTGGATTCAAAGAGTAATAGATCCCGGTGCCTGCCAGTAAGATTCCGTAAATTATAAACAGCAATCCAAGAAAGAATTTTAGGTCAACGAAAGTAGTTTTTGACTGTTTTTTTGGCATGTTTTCACTCTCAGAAGAATATGATATTCACGACAATTAAACAAGCAATTATTATCAGCGCCCAAGTAATGGGTCGACTGTACCATGGAAGTTTTTTCTGAATTTCCCCTTTCTTAATTAGGCCATAAACAACACCTTTAAGCTCCTCTTCTGGTTTCGGCTTCGTTACCATACTGACTGCCAAAGTAACTAGGAAACATGTTGTCCATGTCCACCATGCTCTCCATATGTTAGCTGCCATTACTGTCCCAAAGTAGGAAACAGGCACAAACACAAATAATGCGATTCCTGTGGCTATTCCTGTTATTAAGCCGAAGAATCCTCCCCACGGAGTTGTTCTTTTCCAGAACATTCCAAGAAGAATGGTTGCAAAAAGTGGCGCATTAATTAGAGAAAACAGTGCTTGCATGTAATCCATTATACTTGGGAACGACATGGCAATAAAGGCGGTGCCTATACTAATTATGCATGCAACTATAACGCTTATGCGTCCCATCCAAACTAGATGCTTGTCTGAAGCTTTCGGGTTAACATAACTTTTGTAGATGTCATCCGTCCACACGGTTGAAAATGCTGTTATATTTCCGGACATTCCTGACATAAACCCAGCCATCAATGCAGTAAGTCCTATGCCTATCAAAGCTGGAGGAAAGTAATGCTTAATCAATAAGGGTAATGCCAAATTATAAGACTGCCCGCCCTCTCCTAATCCAGGCACTAGGACAATCGCTAATAGTCCAGGTATGATTGCAATTAAAGGTAATAGTAGTTTTATGGCGCCTCCAATTAATGGCGCTTTTTGCGCTGCCTCCATATCTTTTGCTGATAGAGTTCTTTGGATTACCAAAAAATCGGTGCACCAATATCCAAATGACAAAACAAAACCAAGCCCAAGAACGAGACCTAACCAATCGACTCCCATCGGGTTTTGTGTTGCGGTTGCAGTATTAGCCCATATGTGACTAAATGATTCTGGGATTCGACTTGTCAAACCTTCCCATCCCCCAACTTCGGATAAACCGAGAATAGGCAACAGCAAAAGTCCAAACCATATTAGGAAAAATTGTAAAATTTCGTTATAAATGGATGAAGTCAACCCGCCGAAGCTTACATACACTGCGATAATTAACGCAGAAAGTATAACGCTTTGATAAATTGACCAGCCTAACAGAATATTAAAGATTAATGCGAGAGCATACATGCTTATGCCCGAAAGAAGCAAAGTCATTCCAGCGAATATAACCGCATTTAATCCTCTCGTAGCTTCATTGTAACGCAATTTCAGATACTCTGGCACAGAATGGACCTTAGTTCCATAGTAAAGTGGCATCATAAAAAGTGCCAAGAAGAGGATGGCTGGAACGGCTCCAAGCCAATAGAATTGGACTTGGATGAATCCATATTCGTATGCTCCTGCGCACATTCCCATAAGTTCAAGTGCGCCCATATTTGCAGAGATAAAAGCTAATCCTGATATCCAACTGGGATTTGAGCGTCCGGAAAGAAAGAAGTCTTTGCTTGTTTTCACTCTCTTTCGTAAAAGAAAACCTATGAAAATAACAAAGGCAAAATAGATTACAATTATTAAATAATCTACTAATGTAAGTTGGAAGATCAGTTCGTAATAACCCCCTGTGTAATTTTTTTGTTTTCGGTTAAATGCCTTTCTGTGGTTTGATGTATTTTGACCCTGAGTGGATTTTAAATTCGATAATGAGGTGTAATAAAGGCGAGTGGGAGACAAATTATTAGATGGAACACTGGAATAAAGAAATTGTCGCACAAAAATTGGGGTTATGGAAGAATTCTCCGCCCACTTTGTTTAATCCCCCCTCGGCGTCACAAGCTTTCTGTTTCTGGTGAACTGTTGTTTGCGGTCATTATAATGCCTGAAAAGGACGCAAAACATGGATTATTTAACAACAAAATGTTGTTCAACAGAGATACAGAACAGATACATTAAAAACGCTTCACTGACAAAGGAAAGGGTATCCTTGTGATGGCGATGGTTAAGAGAGACCGAGTAGAAATCATGGCGGAGATTCTTGGTTTATGTTCAGAGCCGAGAACCAAAACTCATGTCATGTACGGAACAAACCTGTCATGGAAGATGCTTCAGTATTATCTCTCTGAACTGCAGTCGCTTGGGCTTCTGGAGGTCCACGACGGTTCAACCCGATATGTTATAACCAAGAGGGGACGGGAATTCGTGGAGAGATGGAAAGGGCTACAGATGCTCCTCTGACATGCTCCAAAATCTTTGTGCGATAAAATTTTAGGTTCTGGGCGGTCTCTTTTGGGCATAACGGTAACGGCGGGGCTGCCCCTCTCTGGTCAG
>CAZYJH010000133.1:0-5250 GCA_964647775.1 uncultured Candidatus Bathyarchaeia archaeon | reverse complement strand
TGCCTCTGCCGTAAGTTATGTGGGTTGCCATGAAAACAGAGTTTTTTCTGTCAGCCACAGGCGCTTTTTCGTCAAGAACAATATCCGTTTTGTCTACTGCTGTTGATTCACCTGTAAGAACAGCCTCGTCGGTTTTCAGGTCTACAACTTGGAGGAGTCGAGCATCAGCTGGAATGCGGTCTCCAGCTTCCAAGAGAACAATGTCTCCGGGCACAACTTCTTTTGAGGGAACAAGCATTTCTGTTCCATCCCTCAGCACCCGGGCTTTGGGAGCCGTGAGCTGCTTCATGGCGTCCATTGCCTTTTCTGATCGATACTCTTGTACAAAACCGACTACGGCGTTGAGGAACACGATGGCGCCTATGGTTGCGGCGTCTACGATCTCATTTATTGCAACGGAGATGCCGATGGCAATTAGAAGCATGATCACGAATACGTCCTTGAATTGTCCAACGAATATTTGAAGAGGAGTTACGCCTTTCCTTTCGATTAGCTCGTTGGGTCCGAACTCTTTGAGTCGGCGTTCAGCTTCTTCGGTGCTCAAGCCTGCTTCGGTGGCGTTCAGGGATTCTAGGACTTTCGTTTTTTTCATGGAGTGCCATTCAGTGCTCATTTCAACCGCCTATCTTACAGACTGAAAGATTTTGAACTTTAAGGGGTGACTTGTATTAAAAAGCATTTCTTACATTTGATGCAAAAATTTTTTCACAGCTACACTAAAGTCGGAATTGAAGCTCAGAGTTTGAGCTTAGATGGCAAATCATGATTCCTAAATTGATGAGTTTCAACAGTTTTGCGAAAAACTTAAAGCAAACAACCTAAGACCCTAATAATTCTAAAATGAGGATGTGAAAATTACGATGATGATTGATTGGACAATTGCGCCGATTACGGCTGCAGCATCAGTATTAGTTGCGATTTACCTTTATTTCTACATTAACAGGCAAAGTAGCGGAACCGCGAAGATGCAGGAAATTTCGGACGCCATACAGGAGGGCGCCAGAGCATTCCTGAAAGTGGAGTTCAAGTATCTCGCAGTCTTCGTTGCAATCCTAGCGGTTATCTTAACGTTCATACCGATGGTCGCAGACATTGGACTTAGCCCAATTATGGGAATAGCATTCGCTTTCGGCTCAGTATGCTCTGCGATTGCAGGTGTACTGGGAATGACAGTAGCACTAAAAGCAAACGTCAGATCAGCAAACGCAGCAAAAGAAGGACTCAACAAGGCGTTTCCCATAGCTTTCCGTGGAGGAGCAGCTATGGGCTTAGCCGTAGTTGGATTGGCTCTGCTTGGACTAAGTCTTGTTTACGCAGTAACTAGCGACCCAGAAATAGTTCTGGGCTTCAGCTTTGGAGCAAGCTCAATGGCACTGTTCGCCAAGATTGGAGGCGGAATCTACACTAAAACAGCAGACATTGGCGCAGACCTAGTAGGCAAAGTGGAAATGAATATACCAGAAGACGACCCCAGAAACCCCGGTGTAATCGCCGACAACGTTGGTGATAACGTTGGTGACGTCGCAGGCATGGGAGCAGACCTTTTCGACTCGTACGTAGCAAGCATTGTTGCGGTTATGACACTTGGCGGAGCAGAAGCACTGTTGAATTTCTGGGAGATATCACCTTCAAAAATCTCATTTGTGGATGTGCCACTGGTGTTTGCTGGACTTGGAGCTATAGCTTCAATTTTGGGAGTTGCAGTAGTTCGAGTCGGCAAAAAAGGAAACCCAGGAAAAGCACTCAACATGGGAACATACCTAACATGCATCATCTTTGGTCTATTAACGCTCGGAATGACAATATATCTGGACATTAACATTGGCGTCTGGGCAGCAGCAGTCATTGGATTGGTTGGCGGCGTTGTAATCGGAATCACAACAGACTTCTTCACTTCGATAGACAAGTTTCCAGTAATCAAAACAGCTGAAGCATCACAGACAGGCGCCGCAGTTAACATAATCACAGGCTTTTCTTACGGATTACTAAGCATGTTCCCAGCACTGCTAGGGATTGCTTTTGCATCTATAGGCTCATACACAGTAGCTGAATATTTCATTGACGCAGAAGGAGCAGGCGTTTACGGTATTGGCATGGCAGCGGTTGGAATGCTGTCGATTGTCGGGATGATTGTAGCGGGCGACGCTTTCGGACCTATCTCAGATAACGCAGGCGGAATCGCAGAACAGGCAGGACTAGACGAAGAAGTTCTCGAAATTACTGCAAGTCTTGACGCAGCTGGCAACACTTCTAAGGCTATAACCAAAGGGTTTGCTATTGGAGCAGCAGGATTAACGGTGATTGCATTGCTTGCAGCTTTCCAAACCATAGTCCAAGAGAAAACGGGTACAGTAATCGCCTTTGATCTAATGGACCCGCTGGTTTTGACTGGTGCGCTTATCGGTATTGCTATACCAGCAGTGTTTTCGGCGATGGTAATGCTCAGTGTTGGCAAAAATGCTTTTACAATGATCGAAGAAATCCGTCGACAGTTCAGAGAGATTCCTGGTTTGCTAGAGGGCAAAGAAGGCGTCAAAGCAGATTATGCGTCCTGTGTTAACATTGCCACTAAAGGTGCACTCAAAGAGTTGATTCCTCCGAGCGTTCTCTCTATCGGCATCACCTTGGCGGTAGGGTTCATTGGTGGAATACAGGCACTTGGCGGTTATCTTGCAGGAAGCATATTCTCTGGACTAATCTTTGCTTTGTTGATGTCTAACGCTGGCGGATTATGGGACAATGCGAAGAAGTACATCGAGGCTGGCGCGTTTGGCGGTAAAGGCTCAGAAACTCACAAGGCTGCCGTTGTAGGCGACACTGTCGGAGACCCCTTCAAGGACACTGCAGGACCTTCACTGAACACGTTGATAACTGTGATGTCTCTGGTAGCTTCAGTGTTTGCTCCAACAATAGTGCTGTATGCGCTACTGTAATAAACGCGTCTAAATGGATGTTTTACCGAGGAAATTCCAATCCTCGGTCACAAACCTTTCTTTTCTTATTTTTTCGGCAAGCTTACGCTCATATTCTGTGAGGTTTTCTTCAATAAACTGTACACCTAACGCTTTCTCGAAGCCTGCCACTAATGCTTGGTAAGCCTCTTCTGTAGAAAACTGTGAATCAAGCTCCTGCCTTGTGGAAGTCAGCTTTCTCTTTGACACCTTCAGGACGTCATCTAGGGTTTTTGCCCAAGGAACCCTCAGAAAGGTGAACATTCGTGTGTGGTCAATGTCCAGCAGGAACGTTCCATGCTGAAGCAGCACGCCCTTTTTGCATGATTGAGCGTTTCCGGATATCTTTTTTCCCCTTATTGTGAGGTTGGGGCACCGCTTAGGGTCTGGAGGACGGTACTCGGCTTTGGCTCCAAGGATGTTGACTGCCTCGTTGAGTCCGCTGCATATTTTCTGGTAGGCACTGGGCATGTCCAGGTCTTTGCATCCTAAGTCGCTTAGTTTGGCTGTTATGCTGTACGTGATTTCTCCTTCAGAGTCATGGTATACGGCTCCGCCGCCGCTTATTCTTCTTACAATGTCCACGCCGTGTTTTCTGCAGTTTTCCACGTGGATTTGGTCTGCCAGTTTTTGGAAGCGTCCTATGGAGACGGCTGAAGGAGCCCACATGTAGAAGCGGAGAGTGTTGGGGACCCTGTTTTCGATTCTGGCTTTCATGATTGCCTCGTCGACTGCCATGTTTGTGTAGGCGTCTGCGGTTTGGGGTTTAAGCAGTCTCCATCGGTTCATCTTTGATGCCTCAGACAGGGTAAAAATGGGTGGCGGCTATTAAAGTTGAAGTATACACTGAAGAGGAAAGTGTGCTTCTTTTTGTCGTTGCTCTGAATTCCTGAAAAAAGACTGTTTTCAACAATGTACCTCTATTAGGAGTCTAATATGCTCAAAGAAGTTAAGGGACAGAATTTGTTGGCACTTGAAAAACAGGAAAAAGCTTGTTTTCAACAATGTTCTGTTATTAGGCTCCTAATATGCGGTGTTCTTGCGACTGTTTATGTTACGTTAACCCAACCTGAAGCGTGAATATGTTATTCGGTGATTTTATGGCAATAGTTAAATGCCACTCTTTTCTATGTATCTGCTCTAACAAATTCAAGGGCTCCTCTCAAGATGACAGAGTATCAGCAGACCTCGAATCATTACGTTGTAAAGCCCCGCTCCACTTTATTGTATGGGCTCAGCTTCTTCAACTCTGAATGCCCCCCCAACGTCACAACTTATATTGCAGGCGCCGAAAACAATTTTCGAGGAGTCGCAGGCACTTCAAACTGTAAACCCAAAGATTTGTTAAAAAATGAGTAGGGTGTTCTGATGGCAAGCGAAATCGAAACAGGAACAAAGTACATTCCTGAAATGTCCGAGAAAGAGGTTGCGGAGCTGGGGGGCTCAATCAAAGCTTCATCATTGAAAGTGATTGAAGACAACATTCAAAGAATGAAGAAGGCATGGAAAAACCGCCCCGAAGCCATGGAATACTTCGATGAAATCTCAAACTTGTTTGGGCGCCGCGAAAAAGAGATTCGCGAACAGAAAGAGGCGGGAAAAAAGGTCATCGGCTACTCCTGCATTTTTGCTCCCATAGAACTGATTTTGGCTGCCGACGCCATTCCAGTTCGCATAGGCTCAGGATGGTACGACACGGCGAAACTGGGAGACCGAATCATGCCCGTCGAAATCTGTCCAGTGATACGTTCCACGGTCGGCGCAAAGATGGTGAGTCTCTCCCCATTTCTTGAGCTCAGCGACGCCATAGTAATGCCGCTCACATGCGACGGCAGAACCAAACTGAGCGAAATGCTGTCAGACTTCAAGCCGATATGGCACATGAATCCGCCGCGAGTCAAAGATGATCCTCACACCGCGGGCATGTGGAAAGAGGAGATTCAGGTAGTCAAAGACAGAATCGAGAAACTGACAGGGAACAAGATATCCAGACAGAAACTCAGAGAAGCAATAGAGACGATGCAGCAGGCGACTAAGGCTTTTCGTAGGCTGCAGGATTTGCGGAAGGGCGATCCGGTGATAAATGGAAGAGATGCCATGCTTGTGAACCAGACAATCCTCTGGGACGACGTTAAACGTTGGACCCAAAAAGTGAATGAGTTGTGTGATGAGCTGGAGAAACGGGTTGAACAAAAGGAGTACTCCTCGTATCCTGACTCGGCAAGAGTGATGATTACGGGAACGCCAATGCTGTGGCCTGACAGCTGGAAGGTCCCCAACCTAATCGAAGAATCGAACC
>CAZYJH010000132.1:0-5288 GCA_964647775.1 uncultured Candidatus Bathyarchaeia archaeon | reverse complement strand
ATCGAATCGTAGGCTTCTTGGCTGTTTTCTGCATAGAGCTGTATCCATCCGATGTCCCTCTCACACATGGCATCCGAGTGGTCACAGTGAATGTTGATCGGAGCCGACAACGCCCTGTTCACAACCGACATGACAACAGGGGTTCTGCATCCAGAAGCAACACCCAACATCTCATGCATCAAAGCCAAACCTGCAGACGCTGTTGCAGTGAATGTTCGGGCGCCTGTTGCAGACGCTGTTATGCAGCATGTCATTGCAGTGTGTTCTGATTCTACGCAGACGAACTCTGTATCGACTTCGCCGTCTGCAACGTATTCGCTGAATTTTTCTACGATTATGGTCTGTGGCGTGATTGGATAGGCAGCCACCACATCCACGTCGCATTGCTTAACTGCGAGGGCGACTGCGTTGTCTCCGTTCAGGGGAATAATCTTCTGTTCAACTTTTGCCATCTTCCCTTCACTCCTTTCCTTCCAGAACCATCTCTATGGCTTCTGCGGGGCATTCGTGGGCGCATATTCCGCAGCCTTTACAGAAGTCATAATCAAAAACCATCTTGTCTGTTTCTGTGTCATGTTTTATGGCGCCTTCTGGGCAGTATACATGACATAACGTGCATCTGGTGCATTTTTCTGTATTCCAGACTGGCTTGTAAGAGCGCCAGTCTCCGGTTTTGTATTCTGTGCTAGAAATCCAGCATGCACCACCAAGAGGAATTTCTTTCCACCCTTTCTTTTGCGGACTCATTCAGATTTTGCCTCCTTGTACGCTTCTTTTATGACTCCAATGTTCTTTTCTGCTAGTGGACCTTGAAAACGTTCTTTCACAGCAGTCTCTATGCTTTCCATCTTCACTACTTCTGTTGCACGGACGACTGCCCCAAGCATGGCAGTGTTAGTGATTGGTCTTCCAAGAATTCTCATAGCCATTTCAGTGGCGTCAACTGTCCAGACGGTTCCCGCCGTCATTTTCAGTTCTTCCTTAAGTTTTTTTGGTTCTTTGGGGCTATTTATTATGAGAATTCCTTTTTCGCCTAAACCTTTTGTCACTGGCACAGTTGCGAGAAGGGTCGGGTCCATAACTGCAGCGAGACTTGGATTGTAGACTGCACAATGGAGCCTTATCGGCTCGTCGCTGATTCGCGTGTAAGCTTTTACTGGTGCGCCCATCCTTTCAGGACCGAACTCTGGAAAGGATTGGATGTATTTTCCTTCGTGGATTGCGGCTCGTGCCAGAAGCTCGCTTGCTGTCCATGCTCCTTGCCCGCCTCGTCCGTGCCATCTGAACTCTTTGAGGGTCAATAATTTTCCTCCAAATAGCATCTAACGTACTCGAGTGAGTTAGAACCATTACATCTTTCCGTCATTCTTAAATTTTTGGGGAAAAATCTTCTATATTCCTTTTTTGTTGATGTGAAGCCAATCTGAGGTATGTTATTGCTGTTCAAAGAATCGTATGCATTATGGGGCAGTTCCTTTTTTCAGAAACTAAAAGTGGAGCAGGTTTATGTGAAAAAATATAAGAGGATATGCGGCAACCTAAAGTTTAATCCGTGACGGATGCTGCGTGCTATATTGGATATGGGGAATGAGTTTTGGCTAAGAACGAAGCGAAACCTGAAACTTCAACACAGACAGATAATGTGGTTCTTATAGGCAAAAAACCTGTGATGAACTACGTGACTGCTTGCATAACCTTCTTCAACAGCGGCGAAAAGCACGTGATTGTCAAGGCTAGGGGAAGAGCAATCTGCAGAGCAGTTGATACTGTTGAGTTGCTTCGCCGCGCCTTTGTTAAAGGCTTGGAAACAAAAAGCGTCAACATAAGCACTGAAGAGCTGGCTAGAGTTGAAGGTGGACAGAAATCAAACATCTCAACAATCGAAATAATAGTCAGTAAAGCCGAAAACAAACAACCCGAAGAAGAGAATTAGTTTCTCCAATTGTCCTGTTGTTCAATCTTTATGCGATATTTTTTGTTACTTTAGGCTGTTTCTGGTAACTGCTTCAAGGTCTCAGATATGTATAAAAATAGTGCGACTTACTGGATTGTTGTTGGTGAACCTATTGCCTGATTACCCTAATATCGTTGTTCGTCCTCCTGGTCCAAAGGCTAGAGAACTTGTTAAACGTGACTCTGAAGCGATTTCCCAGTCGTACACTCGCTATTACCCGCTTGTCATCGAGTCTGGGCGCGACTGTATTGTGAAGGATGTGGACGGAAACGAGTACATCGACTTCAACTCCGGAGTGGCATGCCTAAACGTGGGACACAACCACCCCAAGGTAGTCAAGGCAATAAAAAGCCAATGCGACAAATTTCTTCACTACGCCAACACCGACTTCTATTACCACGAAACCGTGAATCTAGCCGAAAAACTGTTCAAAATCACCCCCGGCACCTTCCAGAAAAGACTCCATTTCGGAAACAGCGGAACAGAAGCCATAGAAACCGCAATCAAACTTTCCAAATGGCACACCCGCAAACACCAGTTCATCGCCTTCATCGGAGCCTTTCATGGCAGAACCTGCGGCTCCACAGCTCTTACAGCCAGCAAGCCAACCCAAAGAAGACACTACTTTCCGCTGCTTCCGGGAATAACGCATGTGCCCTATCCGTACTGTTACCGCTGCCCCTTCAACCAATCATACCCCGAATGCAACTACGCTTGCGTAGACTTCATAGACGAGCAGGTGCTGCAAAAATATGTGCCCCCAGAAGAGGTTGCAGGCTTCATTTTTGAGCCTATACAAGGCGAAGGCGGATACGTTGTTCCCCCGCCCGAATACTTCCAGCGCCTCAAAAAGCTGGCGGACAAGTATGGCTTACTGATGATAGCCGACGAGGTCCAGTCAGGAATGGGAAGAACCGGAAAATGGTTCGCCATCGAGCACTGGAAAACCGAACCTGACATCCTCTGCGCAGCCAAATCCTTAGCCTCAGGCTTGCCCCTGAGCGCAACTGTGGCTCGAGCCCGGCTGATGGACTGGGAGACTGGTTCCCACGCCAGCACCTTCGGAGGGAATCCGTTAGCCTGTGTTGCAGCCATGTCTGTGATTGATGTAATCAAGGAGGAGAAGCTTCTTGAGAATGCTGAGAAGCAGGGAGGCTACATAATGAAGTGGCTGCAGGACGTGAAGCAGGAACAGGAGATTGTGGGTGACGTTCGAGGGAAGGGGCTGATGATTGGTGTCGAGTTTGTGGAAGACAAGGAAACCAAGAAGGCTGGGGCAGATCAGGCTAGAGAAGTGATGATCCGCTGCTGGAGACGAGGAGTAGCCATCATAACCTGCGGCGTTTCCACCCTCAGATTGATTCCGCCGTTAACCATAACCCGAGAACTGGTGGACACAAGCCTAGAAACCCTCGGAGACGTCATCAAAGAAGTCGAAAAAGAAAATTCCGAATAGCTACTTTTCCGGCTCTTCTATGACCTTTATGCTTCCCCGCTGCCCCACATGCAGTTCCGGCTTTCCATCCAGCCCCTCGCGCACGTATCCATGCGAAATCCTGATTTTTTGTTCCCGCTGAATTTTTGCCTTCTCAATCAAGTCGACTTTGTTGTCCCACAGAACCACCCGCAAAGTTCCACTCTCATCCGAAACAACAAGGCTGACAAGCTTTCCTTCTGTCCAGTCTCTGCGCAGAAAAGTTTTAGGCGGATAAAGGGCAACAACCTGCCCAGCAACTGTCACATCATTCAATCCTGAAACAAGGTCCTGAATCTGAATTTTGAGACGAAGAGGCTTCTTGACGATTTTCACCCCCAACTCTGCAGCGGCAATCCGCGCCGCGGTTTCATCGGTCAGGAAATCGCCTGCGTTCCTCTTTTTTTCTTCTATGATTTCTATGATTTCTTTGCGGTTAAGTTCAGAACGGGACGACAGTATTCGGTTGACAATTTCCTCTAAGCTTGTTTTGCTCATTTTCCTTTGTCCCATAGGCTCAGGCACCGCATCACCTGCCTTGTTTGATAATCCTATTGTCTACTGCCTTAACTGTTCTTTTGTCTAACCCTTGTTTATTTTTGGGGCAAAAAACGGATGCGAAAAGGAGCCTATTCCTCTTCTTCGTCGGTTTCCTCTTTGCCATAAATCAAATACAAGAAGCCCAGAACCAAAGCTATGAAAATCAAACCTGTTAGAATAGTGACAAGCCACGTGAAGTCGGCATTCGCGACCATCATAACCTCTCCATCGTCTATTATTTGAATGTGAACTATTTAAGCTGTAACCTTTTTCCACTCTTCCATGAGGCAGTCGTAGAGCCCATCCTCTTCCTCAATCAAGTCATACTCTTCTAGAGCATCCGCAATTTTCTGGGCAATAAGATGATAGCAGATGTGGGCTTCCCTGTCCATTACGCGGAAATAGAAATCGTCGCAGGAACAGAAACCCGCGGCTGGCATAATCTGGTATTCCCTTTCTCTGCCCACAACTATCCAAACAACTCTGCCGCTTGGACTGAAAACATACTTTTTGACGCGCTTCTCCTCTATGGTTTCCCATGCCTTAGTGAACTGCGAACCGAACGCCTCTGAAAGCTGGGCTAACTGCTCATCTGTCAGCTTTTTCTTGGTTTTTGCTTCGCTGCAAACTTTTTCGAGCACCTTGATTTCTTTGGGTGTTTTCATGTTCTGTTTTCCCTTGCAGGCGTATTTGGGCTTCTAGGGAGAAGCGCCTACTGTTTTCAGCATCAGAAGAGTAAGATAAGCCATTTTGTTGGTTCAGTCGATTTTTATCTGTTCTCCGCTGGGCTTCTTTTTCTCCTCGACTTTGGGCACAGTAATCTCCAGAACCCCATTCTTGTATGCCGTTTTAGCCTTCTTTGGGGCAATTTTCGCCGGCATCTCAATCTCCTTGAAGTACTTGCGGTCAGGAATTTCAACAGAAATCGTCAACTTGTCCTCTGTTCCATGCAGTTTAATGTCCTCTTTTGCGACGCCAGGCAACTCCACTATAACCTTGATTTCCCCATTCGCGGCGATTATGTCCACAAGCGGCTCCCGCTCCTCCTTCACGTCTATGCATGGCTTGTTTATGCCACATTTTTCTGGGTCGCTTGAGGGCTTAACGTTGCCGAACTCCCGTATTTTCGGTTTTCCGTCCGGTCCAATTGTCATGCTGTAGCCGTAAACGAAGGGTCCCCACTCGGGTATGGTTGAGCCGTCAGGAAGCTTGCGTTCACGCTTCAGGTCATCTGGGATGCGCGTTTTGAATTGGCTGAACTCCCGTTCCATCATCTCCTCCATTTCCTTCATCATCTCTTCGATGTCTCCGAAGAACCAG
>CAZYJH010000131.1:1823-5290 GCA_964647775.1 uncultured Candidatus Bathyarchaeia archaeon | reverse complement strand
GCGATGCTGCTCATAGCCGCTGCCATGGCAACCATAACCAAGCTGTTACGTTACGATCCGGTGCCTTACTTCATTTCTGCCATGATAATGATTAATCTGGGTGGAACAAGCACCCTGATCGGCTCAGTGTCTAACATGATAATCGGCGTTGATGCGGGGCTAAGCTTCACAGCCTTCATTGGATACCTGGCAGTTTGTGAACTTGCCCTCTGGGGGATAACCATCTTTGTCTTGTATATGCTCTTCAAGGGAAGGCTCGGCGAGAAAAAGGAACTGCCAAAATTTAATCCTTGGGAGAGCATTGAAGACAAGAAACTCTTCTATCGCTCCATTTTTATCCTCATACTTATGGTAGGACTTTTTTTGACGCTGGAAAACCTTGGAGTCGGTGCAGAAGCTGTGGCTTTAGGATGCGCCATCCTTGCATTGGCACTGAGCGGATCGGATCCCACAGAGATTTTCAAAAAACTGGACTGGGAAACAATATTCTTCATCGCAGGCTTCATGTTTGTGGTTGGCGGTTTAGAAAGCACAAAACTCTTGGAAGGCTTGTCGATACAACTTTTCGAAATGGTTGGAAAAAGCCAATTGGGGGCAAGCATGACAACTCTTTGGTTTAGTGGTCTTGCAAGCACCGTCGTAAGTAACATTGCAATTGCCCTGACTTTTTCTCCGATAATCCTTGGAGTTGCCGGATTAAACTCGGCAGCCGTGTGGTCTGCGTTGGTTCTCGGAACGAATCTGGGAGGCGCAACTACCCCATTGAGTGGCGCCGTAACCATGATGGCAATAGGCGCCCTAAAACGTGAAGGAATCTCTGTGAGTTTCACGGAGTTCACAAAAGTGGGTGTAATTACGTCACTCATTCAGCTAGGCTTCGCAAGCCTTTATCTGATTGCACGATTTAATTTGTGGACGTGAACAATTTGGTTAGAAAATGGATCGAATCTAGAGAAAAAAAACCAGAAAGCGAGTATGAAGAGGCTAAAAGAAAATTTGAGATGGCTATGGGAAAACCCTTCATCACCTTGAGTCTAGAAATTCCAGTAGGATTCGAAGGATTCAGCAACGAATTTCTGAAACTGGAAAAAGATTATCAGTTCCATGAAGAAGTTAAGGATTTGATAAAGAAACGTCTTCTGCTTGATTCGCGCCGCAAAAAAGATACCTAGCCTGAACCAGTTTTCGCTACTGTGGATGTGTCTTTCGCCTTTCTGAATTATCATCCGTTAGCAACGTTGTTAGTCTGAGCTAATTTGTTCTTTTATGGGAGCTTCAGAACTGTTTAGTTGATAGAACCTGTCCCCTTCGGGGCTATCTGGATTTTGTTGTTCTGTTATTCTTCGAGGTCGCCTAGCATGTCCTTCAGAGCTTCAACCTCTTCCCGAAGCGAGGCTACCTCCTTCTCCAGATTATCAGCCTTCTCTTCGCCTGCTTTCTTGAGTTCCTCTATTTCATCCAGAAGCTCGGATCTCTCAACTTTTAGTTTCTCAATTTTTTCCCTCAAATCCCCCAAAGTGTGCACAAGCCTCCTTTCGATTCCTTTAATCTCGTTAACCATGCCTTTAACGGTTGCCCCCTCTTTCTCTTTCCCCACAACCTCTATGAATCTTTTTTCGCACTTAGGACAACTGAAGAGTCCCAGCGTAAGCTTGAAGCGTTCACCCGTTCTGCTGGGTCTGCCTACCATAGACCATGTTTTGGTTGGGGCAGTTACTTCGATTCCGCATCTTGGGCACAATGACAATTATGATCCTCAATATTAGTTGTGTGTATTCATTAAAAGTTTTTTTAATGCTCTGACCTTCGATGTCGTTACTCTTTAGGCGCGAACTGTTTTGTGTATGTTTTGTCGATGACTGGTTTTTGTGTTGTGGGTTCTGTCAAAGGTTGGGGGTGACACGCCATAACATGTTCAATATTTATCCATTGTATAGAATACACGTTCATTTTTCCATAATTTTTATATATCTGTTTCTAATAATGTTGGCTTTAGTTGAATGGTGGTGAAGGTGAATGACCTTGGAAGATACTAAGAAACTAGAGCACAATCAAGAACTAGCCTCGTCATGCGATGACACAAAAAACGATGAACCATGGTACTTCACCCACGCTTAAACAAAAATTGAGTTAAACAATTGAGGCTTGACCATGAAGGCTGAATTTTGCTTGAAACCCGAAAGGACCTTAAGAAGATACATGAAGAACGAAACGAAATGCATGATATGCGAAAGTACTGTTTTCAGGCTCGACCGCGTCACACCAGAACTTATTCTGTTAAAATGCGAGAATTGCGGGGAACCTCACATGATAGGCATCAACTCGGACGAAACTGGGGTTCGTTTGACTTTCTGGTGTCCAGAAACTGGAGTTGACGACTAGCGAACCATTCATAAATTATGGTAAAGGAAGAATGTGATATGAAACCCGGTGAACAGGATTTAGTTAAACTCTTGCCCGAGGCTCGTGCCTTAGTCAGCACGGTTGTCAAAAACAATATGGCTGAGGGAATTTTGTTTTCAGCTGGAACTGACACAAGCATAATAGCCTATGAGGCAGTAAAATATAACCCCGATATTCAGGCGATAACTGTTGCCTTTAAACAGGGAAAACCTAGAGACACAGAATATGTTAAGAAAATGGTGGACTTTCTCAAGCTCAATCACGAAACCCATGTATTCGACGTCGAAGACGCAATTGATGCTGCAAAAGACGTCGTGAAGGTGCTGAAAACTTTTGATCCAATGGACGTCAGAAACACTGTTCCAGCATACATAGGATTAACTGTAGCCAAAAAGAAGGGCATCAAAAGCGTTCTCACTGGCGATGCTTTAGACGAGCTTTTCGGTTATCCATGGCAATTCCATTTATCCGAAACCGAATTTGCTAAGGCTCTTTCTGACATGTGGGGCGAAATGGCTTTCTCTTCGATACCTATGGGAAACTCTGTTGGCGTAACTGTGAAAGCTCCCTATCTGGACCCCCTGTTTATGGATTACGCGAAGAAGCTGCCAGTTAAATTCAAAGTAAACATAGAAAACGGAACAAAATACGGCAAATGGCTACTCCGCAAAGCCTACGCAGACCTCATCCCAAACGACGTAATTTGGCGGGGGAAAGCGCCCTTAGAGCAGGGAACTGGAACATGGGTTCTGCCCGACTACTTTGAAAAAGAGATGCCGACAGCAGATTTTGAGGAGAAAAAGAAGCTTATCCTCGAAGAAGACGATGTGATACTAACATCCAAGGAGCAGCTAGTCTACTACGAAATCTTCAGGAAACGCTTCGGAAAACCCTCCGAAGTCTATGGTGAACCCGTCGGCAGACAGTGCCCTCTGTGCAAAGGATACGTTAAAACAAAAATTGGCTTCTGCAAAATCTGCGGAAACTACCCCATATAACAAATACCTTAGTTACTGTGAATCAGCTACCCATATTAGGAGCCTAATAGCAGCGGATTGTTGAAA
>CAZYJH010000131.1:0-1723 GCA_964647775.1 uncultured Candidatus Bathyarchaeia archaeon | reverse complement strand
ATTGTTGAAAGCAGTCTTTTTTCTGGTTTTCCGCGCTAAAATAATTCGTTAAAAAGAAAATTGGGGATTTGCTAGAGGTAGATTATAAACTGGAGCCGCTCAACCAACTCTTTGTATCGGTTCCTTATGGTTACTTCTGTTACTTGGGCAATCTCCGCGATTTCTCTCTGAGTTTTTCTTTCTCCAGTCAGAACTGATGCAATGTAGCTGGCTGCCGCGGCTATTCCCGTAGGTCCCCTTCCTGACGTAAGCTTCAGCTCTTTGGCTGCAGAAAGTATCTTATGAGCGATCTCCTCAACCTTTCCCTGCATGGTCAACTGGTTAGAAAACTTGGTTATGTACTGGCTCGGCTTCAACGGCGGAATAAAATAGTTAAGTTCCTTTATCAGAAAACGGTAGCTCCGTCCAACCTCTTTCTTGTTCACTGTAGACGCCTGTGCAATCTCATCCAAGGTTCTGGCGACTCCACACTGCCTGCATGCCACGTAAATAGCTGCTGCAGTTACGCCCTGAATAGACCTTCCTCGGATGAGCCGCTCCTTAACCGCTTTACGATAAATAACTGAGGCAGTCTCAAGAATATTTTTGGGCAAATTCAGATTGTTCGCTATCTTGGATATCTCAGAAAGGGCAAAAGCAAGGTTCCTTTCCGTGGCGTCGGAGACCCTAATTCGACGCTGCCACTTCCTCAACCGATAAATCTGAGCCTTCTGACCTGGAGCAAGCCTCTTGCCGTAAACGTCCCGGTCATGCCAATCAATCATGGTTGAGAGACCCTTATCATGAATCGTAAAAGTGAGAGGAGCACCAGCTCTGGCACGTTTAGCACGCTGCTCATCGTCAAACGCTCGCCACTCTGGTCCTTGGTCTGCAAGTTTGGCGGCAACAACGAAGCCGCAGCCCATACAGACTATCTCAGCGCATTCGTAGTCTCTCATGAGACGCGTGCTTCCGCATTCTGGGCACCTTCTGATAATCGGGGGTTGTGGCATGTTTTCTTTTTTCATCTTCTTTTCCTCTTTTGTCTTCCCGCTTTGGAGGGTACTGAGTAGAGAACTTGATTAACAAGCTGTTCTGGACTTTGGATGTTGGGTTTAACAGCCACGTACGGGGAAGATGTGGGACCGAAAACGTCAAAAACTGTTCCCACATGCTCGAGTTTTTCATTCGCCACATTGTCGCCGATGCGGGGGATATTTTCCGCCTTGATAATCATGTTTTTTGTGTTACTTAAGTGAAGGACGTGACCGATTCTATGCAAAACCTTTTTTCCCCTCACAAAACCTATTGTTCACACGGAGCGCTTTATTTAAACGTTTCTGAGGATGTTTCCTACATTGCACAATCGATTCCAATGATTGAAATTTTTGTTCTAAATAAGAGAATTTTAAAAAATATTCACCATGATAAAATGTTAAATTATTTGCATTTTTGACGAGAAAGCCCCTTGTATCGCTGGCGAAAACTGTTTCAACAGAACTGACCCAAAAATCGCCGAGGGCAGAGCTTGACCACCGCAACTAATAAAACGCTCCAAATCGATAGCAGAACAGCAGATCAAAATGCGGAAACAAAACAAGATTTTTCTTTGGTCCATCTACTTTGACTCAAACAAGAGCAGAGCAGAGGGACGAAGGGTTCCAAAAAAGCTCGCCGTATCCGCGCCAAAACTGGAGGAGATTCAAAGAGCAGCAAAAAGGTTGGGTCTGCAACCTGAAGTAGT
>CAZYJH010000130.1:0-5323 GCA_964647775.1 uncultured Candidatus Bathyarchaeia archaeon | reverse complement strand
CAAAAAATAAACGAGTATGTGATAGAACAGATAGTGAAACTGGTCAAAGAACTAGAACAATAAAGGGTTGAAGAATATTGGCTAGGGCGTTAGTTTTTCTTGCAACAGGATTTGAAGAAATCGAAACAGTAACCGTCATAGACATCCTCAGAAGAGCCGACGTAGAAGTAACAGTTGCCGGCTTGACACGCAACGTGACAGAAGGCAAACATGGAATGAAGTTTGTTCCGGACAAGTCAATCGACGATGTCAAAGTAGAAGATTTTGATGCGGTCATAGCTCCGGGAGGGAACCCAGGCTACAAGAACCTCAGAAAAGACCCCCGAGTGATTGCCATTGTTAAAAAGGCGTTTGACTCCGGCAAGGTAGTAGCCGCAATCTGTGCAGGTCCCACGGTTCTCTCAGACGCTGGCGTTCTTGAAGGCAAAGCATGCACGATTTATCCGGGAATGGAAGAAGAGCTAGAGGCGGGCGGAGGCAAACCCAAACAGGACATGGTTGTGGTTGACGGCAACATCATAACAAGCAGAGGACCCGCAACAGCTATCCCCTTTGCCCTTAAACTGGCAGAAAAATTGGCGGGAAAACAGGTGGCTGAGGCTGTTAGCAAAAAGACGCTTGCAAACATTTTGCGATGCTAGCGTAATTCTGTTCGTTGTGAAAAAGGGCTTCAAGAACTGAAACGTTTTTCCTGCTCTGTTAGTCTGGCGGCTCAACATGGATTGTCAGGTTTACGTTAGGCTGCTCTTCCTTAAGCTCGTTTTCTAGATGGTCTGTGAGGTCATGAGCCTCCTTAACGCTAAGGGAGCCGTCAACCGAAAGATGAAGCTCCGCAAAAACTTGGTTTCCATGCCTGCGGGTCTTCAAATCATGGAAGTCAATAAACTGGTAAGAATGTCTGCCAAGAACCTCCATTATCTTCTTCTCTTCTTCTCTGCATGATTGGTCCATGAGGCGGTTTGAAGACTTCATAACAAGCTTAGCTCCTATCCTCACAATCAAGGCGGCAACCACAAAAGCCAAAACAGAATCCAAAAAGCCCCAGCCAGTTAACTGGGCAACAACGAGTCCAATCCATACACCCACGGTCGAGATAACATCAGAGAACAGGTGCTTTGCGTCGCCCTCAAGAGCCGTTGAGCCGCAACTCTTAGCTGTCCTGATTAACATCCATGAAAGCCCAGCGTTCAGGGCAGTAGCGAACATTGAGATTCCTATGGCGATGTCGAGTTTGAACAGTTCAGCGGGTACAAAGAGGCGCCCAGCCGCGGCGTTGATGATGAGAATTGCTGCTGTGATTATGAGGACTCCCTCTATCAAGCTTGATATGTCCTCGATTTTTTCGTGACCGTACTTGTGGCTGCTGTCTGGGGCTCGTTCTGAAACACACACCGAAAAAAGCATCAGCCCTGAAGCTGCTATGTTAACGATGGATTCTAGGGCATCAGAAAGCAAAGCTACCGAATCGGAAATGAAGTATGCTACAAGTTTGATGCCAAGAACGACGACGCCACAAACTATGGCTAACAGTGCAGCCTGTTTCTTTTCCATATTGGCATGTTCGGTTGTCTCTTGCTTTTAGGTGTTGCCCTTTTTGAATGGTATGTAACGTATCCACAAATTCCATTCTAATCAAAGGTAAAATTTTAGCCTTAAACCCAAATCCGATTAATGTCATTATTTTCAGTGTATCGTTTACAGCTTCTTAGTAACATTTATTGAGTTAGGTTAACATAGAACATTGATGAAGCACATGATTGTTGGATTATGTGGGAGTCCCAGAAACGGTGCAACCGAGTATGTCCTACGAGAAGCCCTAGCCATGCTGGAACTGAGGGACTTCAACACATCGTTTTTCACTGTTAGAGGCAAAAATGTTGGGTTCTGTAGGCACTGCGACCACTGCCTGAAACATAAAGAATGCATAATAAACGATGACATGAAAATCGTTTATGGACTGCTGAAACAGGCTAAGGGAATAATAATCGCCACCCCAGTCTATAACGGCGGAGTCAGCGCTCAAACCAAGGCACTTCTGGACCGGTGCAGAGCGCTTTTAGCTGCAGACCCGGACGTCTTCAAGTATAAAATTGGTATGGCTATTGCCGTGGGGGGCGACAGAATCGGAGGACAGGAGCTGGCAATCCAGCAGATTCACACATTTTACATCTTAAATGGGGTCATCCCTGTAAGCGGCGGTCCGTTTGGAGCAAACTTGGGAGCAAACTTTTGGTCAAAAGACACTCTAGACGGCGTGAAAGAGGACAAGGAAGGGTTCCGAAGCTTGAAAAAGACAGTTAAGCGATTCGCCGAAGCAATGAACGTGATTGAAATCAAAGATGCAGAGTTGAAGTGATGAAAAATGGCTGGTGAAACAGCAGAAATGGAAAACAAGGATGTAAAGAGGGTTGCGTGGGGAATCACAGGCAGCGGAGACAGGTTGCCTGAAGTAATTGAGGTCATGAAACAAATCAAGAAGCAGTATCAAGACGACGTCAGAATAACCGTGTATCTTTCGAAGGCAGGAAACCAAGTAGTGAACTTTTACAACTTGGCTAAGGATTTGAAGGAAAACTTTGACAAAATCAGAGTGGAAGTCAACGCAAATGTGCCAACTCTTGCGGTTCAGCTGCAAAGCGGAAAAATCGAGTTTCTGCTTATTGCGCCAACTACAGCAAACACAGTTGCAAAGATTGCTGCGGGAATAGCGGACACGTTATTGTCTAATGCGACAATAATGTCCCTGAAAAGTTTTGTACCCGTTTACATAGTGCCCTGCGACTACAAGGAAGGAACAGCAGTCACGCAGCTTCCAGACGGCAGCGAAATGAAAATACGGGTAAGAAAGGAAGATGCTGAGCGCACAAAAAAACTGGAATCGATGGACGGCGTCTTCATTGTGGAGAAGCCCGAAGACATCCATCAGGTTTTCCAGAAGCGCTTCAAATCCGGAGACGCATAACGTCAAATGCTGAAAGGCTGCAGATAACACGGTTTAATGTAAGTTCTTTGTAGCGGCATTCTGACTGTTTTGGTGTTGTCTGCTGCGTGTTTGATGGTTTTTTGAGGGAAATTGGGCGCTTCAAAGAGTAAGGTTTATCTGCGATGATGCGAAGGGAAATTACGAGAAGTCGTAATTTTATCGGGTGAAATATGTGAACGCCGAAACAGACACAGTCTCCAACCACGCAGAAGAATACCTTGAGGCAATCTACCGCCTAGAACAAAAAACAGGCTACGCCAGAACCATGGACCTCGCCAGAAGCCTGAACGTTGTGCCAGGCTCAATCACAAACACAGTAGAGAACTTGGAAAAGAAGGGGCTGGTTGTCCATACTCCATACAAGGGAGTAACGTTAACTGAGAATGGACGAAAAATTGCCTCAAGCGTTCTGAGGAGACACCGCCTCGCAGAACGGCTGCTAACAGACATTCTACACCTGGACTGGAGCGAAGTCCATGACCCAGCGTGCATGCTAGAGCATGCTCTCTCACCAGAAATTCTTAAGCCCTTAGAGAAAGCTCTGGGGCACCCGAAAAGATGTCCTCATGGGAATCCGATACCGACAAACTGTGGAGGCGTCTTTGAAGAAGAAACAATTGCTCTCAGTGAACTTGACGCAAACAAGGGCGGAGTCATCGTCAAGATAACTGAAGAGAAAGTTAAGGTGCTGCAAGAGCTCACTCGGCTAAACCTTACTCTTGGAAATCGAGTGGAAATTGAAAACAAAAACGCTCCAGACGGCTCTGTGACAGTACGCGTTAAAGGAGAATGCTTCACAATCGACCGTGACCTAGCTTCAATTATCCAAGTTAAGACTGAAGGAGAAGTGAGGAACTGATGGACTTGCCCTTAACTGCGTTGAAGAACGGCGAAACCGGAGTCATAACCTCTACAGACCTCAGCTTAGAGGAAGAACAGATGTGCAGGCATAGAGCAAAAAAACGATGGAGAAAACATTTAATGACTGAGCGTTGCGCCAAAAGACTCAGCGACCTAGGCTTAACTCCCGGCACCAAAGTGACCGTGGTGAAGTCAGCGCCTTTTCATGGACCCTTAGAAGTTACCGTCAGGGGCTCAAGGCTGGCTATAGGCAGAGGAATGGCAGGCAGAATTCTAGTAGATGTGGAAAGATGAGCCAAAACCATTTCAGAATCGCGTTGGCAGGAAACGCTAACGTAGGAAAATCTGTTATATTCAACCAGTTGACAGGCTTACATCAGCACATCGGAAACTGGCCCGGAAAAACAGTTGAAAAAGCCGAAGGAACACTCCACTTCAAAGGCTACACCATAGACTTCATTGACTTGCCGGGCATCTATTCGCTTTCAACGTTTTCCATGGAGGAGCTGGTCTCAAGAGAGTACATAGCCACCGAAAAGCCTAATTTGGTAATAAACGTTGTAGACGCCTCTGTTCTTGAAAGAAACCTGTTCTTTACTCTGCAGCTTCTTGAACTGGAAAGCCCCCTGCTTGTAGCCCTAAATCAGATTGATATGGCAACGAAAAAGGGAATCGTCATTGACGTTGAGAAGGCAGAGAAGATTCTGGGTGTGCCCGTTGTTCCAACAGTTGCCGTGAGCGGAAAAGGCGTCTACCGCATGCTGGAAACAGCCATCGAAGTTATCGAGAAAAAAAGGAAAACGGAGCCTCTTAAGCCACGGTATGGAAAAGAGATTGAGGAAAGAATCGAAGACCTCACCATACTTCTAGGCAAAGTTGAGTTGAAATATCCCGCCAGATGGGTTGCAATAAAGCTTCTAGAGGAAGACAGCGAGGTTGAGAAAGAGGTTCGTGCATTAAGCCCTGAAATTGTGGCAGCCGCAGAAAGAATGAGGGGAGAACTTGAGCAGCTTCATGGTCACTCCTGCCCAACAGTTGTGACTTGTGAGAGGTACCATGTTGCAAGCATGATTTCAGAGCAAATCCAGACTATAACTGAGCCCCTGAAGACTCCTCTAAGAGAAAAACTGCACACAGCAACAACCCACAAAATATTTGGTTACCCCATAATGCTGGCGACGGTTCTCACAGTCTTTATTGCAATATTCAGTTTCGGAGACTTCACATCCGCCCTCTTAGGCGACACCTTTTTCGGTTTAAAACCAGCCTTTGATAGTGTTCTCGGAACAGGAATCGTTGGAGAACTTGTTTGGGGCGGAGTCATGGAAGGAATCATCGGCGGAGTCACAATTGCGCTGCCCTACATTCTTCCCTTCTACTTCCTCTTGTACATCTTCGAGGACTCAGGGTACCTCAGCAGAATCGCCTTTCTGATGGATAACCTGATGCACAAAATGGGTTTACATGGAAAAGCCTTCA
>CAZYJH010000129.1:0-5368 GCA_964647775.1 uncultured Candidatus Bathyarchaeia archaeon | reverse complement strand
TTTGGTCTGTGACTTTATGGACTTGTACCGCTACGTAATAGACCATTTCCTCATAACGTATTGCCGTAAGTTAGATGATAGTGATTTTGTTTGGAAGGACGATATTCACGCAGGAAGGAAAGGCAAAAGAGTTATCACTATTTTTCTGTTATGTCTTTAAGCTGTGTTTGTTCTCGTTTTATGACCACTATTTTGCAGTTTGTGGCTAACGCGGCTATTGCGCCTAATGCTGCAAGCCATGGAGCAAGAACAGCGCCGATAACCCCGACTGTGGCAGGCATCTCAAACAACACAGTTCCCTTCTCGTCCTTCACGATTATTCTTGTGACGTTACCTTCATGAAGCAGCTCCTTCACCCGTTCAATAAGGTCGTCAGCCAAAACAGTGAACTCTTCCGTTTTTGTCTTCACAGCCGCAGCGCCACAAGAAGAACAGAACAGGGCGCCCTGAACCAGCTTTGCGCCGCACTTCGCACAATAAACCATGCATCACACCCCCAACAAACAAGTCAAATACAATGAATCTCAAACTCTTATTGATTACGGTGCCACAGACAAGGACACCAGAAACTATGCCTTCTCGATTTCCTCAATTATTTCGTCCACAGTGCTGATTTCTGCATTGTATATATCCCTGAGGTACTTTAAGCCCTCCACATGAGCCTTACGCGTGAAAGCCTGCACGCCATCACGGGGAACCACTATCTTGTAGCCCCGATAGAAGGCAGAGGCGGCAGTGTGCCTAACACAAATGTGAGTGTGCACCCCAACCAAAACAACCGTCTCCACACCCAAGCCATTGTAGAGGCTGCGAAGAAGCGTATCAAGACCCGTCTCGTAAAAGCCGCTGTACACACGCTTCTCAACAACAAAATCCCTTTTTGTGGGCGCAAGCTCCGGAATAACCTCCGCGCCCATGGTCCCTTTTATGGCATGTTTTCCCCATCTTTCAACAACCTCATGGTCGCTGCTCATGTGGGCATCATTCGAGTATATCACGGGCACCCCATGCGCTCTGGCTGCTTCAAGAAGCCTCTGGATGGGCTTGATGATTCTTGCTGCGCGGTCAGTCTTCAAGTCGCCTGTAACAAAGTCGTTCAGCATATCCAGCACAATAACTGCCATTCTCGACACGCCACGTGCCCCCAAAAACTACCCCAGTTCACTGCTTATCTATATTCCGTTTCCCCCAACCACAGACTACCACCCAGCATGCACACTTATGAGCCGAAACTGTCAACAAAGCATATTTCTATGCACTCTTGTATGATAGAGGAGAAAATTGACCCGAATCTACGTTTGCCGAAAATGCAGAAAAAAGTATTCCCTTGAGCAGTTCAAGCAGAGCCACTTCTGCCCCGACTGCGGAACATACCTACGTGCCAGAATCGTAATCGACAATCGCCCCCACAGACGCACCGCAGCAACGCCAAAAACAGCGCCAGAAAACACCACATCAGAAGACAGCTGGCTTCCCAGAGGCTACGAAGTACGCAAAGGACAAGTACAATTTATCGAAGAAGCAACCAAAGCCCTAGAACACAACCAAGTCTTCGTGGGCAGCGCCCCCTGCGGCATAGGAAAATCTCTTGCCTCACTCCTCAGCGTCCTGCCCAAACTCGGAGACGACAAGCTCCTCATCAGCTTCAGAACCCGCAGCCAACTACACATCTTCCTCAAAGAACTGAAGGGACTAAAGCAGAATCCTCTAACTGTCTCCTTCTTCAGCAAACAGGACATGTGCCCGCTGCGGATGAAAAGCGGAGGCTCATACTTCGACTTTCTTGAGGAATGCAGAAGACTCAAACAGAACTGCGAATCAGGAACTAAACCCTTCTGCAGGTATTACATGAATATTCACAGAAAGAAGAGGGAATCAGAAGAACTGGCTCTGGACTGCGCCCGAAAAATCCTTGACCCAAAAGAGGCTGCCTACCTGATGGCTAAGCGTGGCTTCTGCGCCTACGAGGCACTGAAGCGGGTTCTCAGCAAAGTAAACATTTTCCTCGGAACCTACAATTACACCTTCAATCCGCCAGTTCGAAAAGCGCTGCTGCAGAGCTGGGGGGTTGACCTGTCCCAAGTTTACCTCATAGTCGATGAAGCCCACAATATCCCCAACTTCGCGCGGGAACTCCTCTCAGACCGGATGACGCAAACAACAATCGAGAACGCCCTCAAAGAAACCGAAAACTTTGACCACCAAACCCTTGGGGATGTTCAGGATTACCTCAACGTGTTAGACGACCGCGTTTTCAGTTACATCAAAAAGGAGTTGGGAAAATTGAACCTTAAACTGCTTGACCCCCAAGACCTCGCCGACCGGTTCCGGGACTGGAGCGGAACATCCAGTGATAAAGCCGCGGAAACCCTCCACGAATACGGAGAACACGTGAGAGAGAAACGTCAGGAACAGGGGTCTGACAGAATCTTCAGTTACACTCACCGTGTGGGCGACTTCGTGGAGAACTTCTTCCAGAGGGTCGGCGAAAAATATGTTCACATGATCCAGAAGGACTGGGGAGACCGAATATTTCTGGAGGTCAGAAGCTTGGACGGCAGGGAGATAACAGACCCTGTTCTGCGGCAGGCAAAAGGAAGCATGGTCATGAGTGGTTTCCTTTCTCCCCCCAAGGTCTACAGGGACCTGATACTCCGCAGCCAAGAAGGCGTTCACCTAAAAGAGTTTGATTCTCCTTTCCCGCCTGAAAACCGTATGATACTTGCCGCCTGTGACGTCTCATCCCGATATGAGCAGAGAACCGACCAGATGCTCAGGAAATGGGCAGAATACATCGAAGCCATATCCCTTGCGAACAGGGGCAACATGGCGGTCTTTTTCACCAGCTACAACCTGATGAACACTATCCTCGCGCACACCGACGTTGATCGAACAATAATTGTGGAGGAACGCAAAACCAGACAAAGCGACGTGATGCAGAACCTGACCCGCTCAAAAAGCAACGTTCTGTTCGGAGTTATGGGCGGAAAATTCAGTGAAGGAATGGATTACCCCAACAACCTGCTAACCTGCGTAGTGACTGTGGGGTTGCCCTATGCGACATGGAGTGTGTATCAGAAGGCGCTGATAGACTACTTTGATTTCCAGTTTCCGGGAAAGGGAAGAGATTACGCCTATTTGACGCCAGCCATCTTTCGTCTGGTTCAAGCCTGTGGACGCGTTCATCGATCAGCTGAAGACAAGGGATGCATAGTGATGCTTGATGAAAGAGTTACACGCCCGAACATCAGGCAGCTGCTTCCAAACTACTACCAGAAAGAGATGAAGATTGTGCGGAATCCGATGGACTGCGGGGAAAACATAAGCAAATTCTGGGATATGCACAGAGGCTCCTCTGACTCTAAGAGTTCGTAGAAGAGGAATTGTTTTTCTCGTCTGTGTGTGTTTGGCAGAAAACGGTGAACATCGGGTTTCTGTGGCGTTTTTCTTGTATTTTCTCCATTTTTTGTGTTATGTTCCCAGAGTTTTCTACATTCTGTATTTCAGTAAAGGCGATTTTATAGGGCAATTTTATTATGTGACCTTCTGAATATACCAGATGTATTATCTCAAGAGCCGTTTATGCATATTTAACTGATTACACAGAATGGTGAGAAAGTGGAAAAGCGCAAAGTTAGGCGAAAGACCTTCGCAGCTCGTCAAGACCTCATCGAACGCGCTAGTAAACTCGCCAAACAGAAAGGCTACACTTTATACGGTTTCATCAACGAACTGCTGATGCTTGCCTTTGAAGCAGAGGAGATGGGGGTCAGTTTTCGAATTCTTCTTGATGAACGTGGGCTGCTGAAGGCTGCAAAGGAGGCAAGTTTCATCCTTGGTTTGGAGAACTTGTGGTATGAGATGGCTGATGTTGCGCATGATAAGGCGAAGCGCAGGGCGTTGACCTCTTGGGTTGAGGCTGGAACTTGGCTGGCTACAAGTTATATTTCAAGCGGGATTAAAGACCCGTTTTCAGTTTTTAAGCGGGACTTGGCGGCTTTCACTTGGAACGCCTCTGAGTTAGACATCCAAGAAGAGAATGATGCTGTTTCAATTCGAATAATCAGTCCAAGGTTTTCTGAAGCATACACCTTTTTGTTTGCCGCGTTTCTTGAAAGTGCCTTGAAGACTTTCGGTTATTCACGGTTTAATCATGATGTTTCAAGGGGGACTATCAGATTGAAAGCATATAGGAAGAAGAGCTGATGTCTGAGAGGCAAACTAAAGGTAAACGGCTGATTCCCATTCCTGAGGCGCTTCTGAGAGGGCTCACGGAAGCCTCAAGCAAAGAGGGGAAGCCCCTCAACAGATACATTGAAGATGCGTTACAGCAGGCAGTGAGGCTCTTTTATGCGGGTCAGGACCTTAAGGGCATGGTTCGTTATTTTGAAATTCTGCAGTCGCAAAAGGCGTCGGGCGCCGTCTTTACGCCCCTAATTGTCTTCGACTTCTTGACAAGCAAAGTTTACGCAACCGATAAAGAAAAGCTGCTGGATGTATGGTTCGTCAGCGGAAAATGGTACGGAAAATATCTTGCAGAAAAATTCGAGAATCCGGTTCAAGCCCTAGCTGATCTCCTTCAGGCGGCAAGATGGGACCTGAATGAGGTTGATGTCAAAAAGATTGACGGCAAAGTCAAGTTCAGATGCACCTCAACGGCTCTCACGAAGGAGGGAACCGAGTTACTTCTTAAGTTTATTGAAGGTGCCCTAGCCGGAATGGAGTACAAAACTGTAAAAAGCGAGTTTATGAAGGGTTTGGTTCTTGTAGAGTTTGTGTTGTGCACATAGACGCCAACTTGTGTAAGTTTTGTGCACATTTCTCTTTTTTAGTTTTTGAGTGTGGACACAAACTATATATTAGATATCGCATGACTGAAGATACGTTAAAGTGAGGAAAGAAAAATGCAAAATAGATTTTCTAAAAAACTAGGTATATTCATCGTAGCAATACTCGCAATATCAACAATCGCAGCAGCGATTCCTTTCGCTTCAGCAACAATAACCAGCAGGCCGACTATCTATATTGATGACACAACATCAGACCCGTTGTATGTTCAAGCAGGAACTTATGTCAACATTTCGACAGCAGGCATGACAATCACTGGAGCACAGGTGTGGCTTTGGCTCTCCACCTATGGAGGCTCCGAGATTGATCAAGGTGCAGGTGACCGCGTATATGCTGGTCCCTTCTATTTGGGCGATGTAACTAATGCGACGGCAAGTAAGGTAATCCCCGTATCAGCCGGAAATGTTCCTGCGCCATTCGATGCAGAAGGCAGAGCATACAGTTTCGTAGTAGGTTATGGTTGGATTAACGGCACAGTTCCGCTTCTTGTTCAAGGTTCCAATGTTGACTACTGGATAAA
>CAZYJH010000128.1:0-5429 GCA_964647775.1 uncultured Candidatus Bathyarchaeia archaeon | reverse complement strand
AGTGTGGTTAGGACCAAAAATCACTATGACGTCGGGTTTTCCATCCTCTGCAAGATGGTGGTAGGCGTGGGCTGCTACGGGACCAGAAGCCATGTACCCCGCATGGGGAACAACAAGCCCAACAACGTTTCGTGGACCCTCCTCCACTACTGAAGGAAGGCTTCCGGGTCCTAGCATATGCGTGAAAAGGTCTTCTATCTGCTTACGTAAACTGTTGGGGGTGCCAGCGTACCATGATCCTGCAACTGATGGATACCTTACTTTCAAACCTCTTCTTCTTCCCGTCTTTCCCTAGTCAGCTTTATTTCGAAGTCTTCGATGGTCTGACTTGGGTCGCCGTCTGGGGGAATTTCGCCACGTTCGCGTAGTACCTGTCTAGCCAGCAGCCAGTAGATAACCGCCAAGGCTCTTCGTCCCTTGTTGTTGGTGGGTATAACCAAGTCCACAAAGGAGAAATCGTTGTCAGTGCTGCAGAGCGCTACCACAGGAATCCCGATGCTAGCCGCCTCCTTCACTGCCTGAACATCAGCTTTGGGGTCAGACACTATTAACACGCTAGGCTCAATACGGTCTGGGTAAAGAGGGTTCGAAAGCATTCCAGGAATGAACCGCCCAACTATCGGCGTTGCTTTAACTACTTCGCAGAATTTCTCTACAGGAGACTGCCCATACAGCCGCCCAGCAACCGCTGCAATCTTTGAGGGCTCAAATCTGGCTAGAAACTTGGCAGCCACTCGTATACGTTCATCAGTTTTTTTGACGTCCAAAACGAACAGGCCGTCAGCTCTGACACGGTATATGAACTTTTCCATGTCTTTTGTTCTCATTCTAGTTCCTATATGAACCCCCGCGGACAACAGTGTATCCTGGGGTAACAGCAGGTCTTCCTCGCTGAATGTTTCCATTGTTTCTTCATCTTCGGACAAACTTTTTTCCTCCAATTCATAGTATTGCCATTTCGGCTCTATTTCCAAGAGTTTCCTCTATCCTAAGCAGCTCGTTGGTTTTAGCCACTCGCTCTCCACCCAGCACTCCAGCCTTGATGACTGGGCAAGAGAAAGCAACGGCTAAGTGAGCTATATGTGTATCAGTTGTTTCTCCAGAACGATGGGACATAACTGGAACGTATCCAGCCCTCTTCGCCAACCGCGTAGTTTCCCAAGCGTCTGTGAGTGTGCCCACCTGATTCGTCTTTATGATGATAGAGTTTCCTGCACACATCTTGATGCCCTTAGCTAGCCGCTCAGGGTTCGTGACAAACAAGTCGTCACCAGAGATAAGACAGTTATCAACCTTTCGTGTGAGTTCCGCAAAACTTTCGTAGTCATCCTCATCAAAGGGGTCTTCCACATAAGCCAGATTATACGTTTCAATGAGATGCAGCATAAACTCCAGCTGCTCACCAGCATCCCGCTTTTTCCCTTCCATCGAATAAACATAAACGCCTTTTTTCGTGTCATAAAAACTGGAAGCGGCAACATCAAGGCATGCCCTGCATTCGATATCTAGCTCAGCTGAAACTTCTTCACATGCTTTGGCAACTACCTTCAGGGCGTCTTCGTTTTTGATGTTGGGCGCCCAAGCTCCCTCATCTCCTCTTCCACCAGCAAAGTTTGGATCAGCATTTCTGAGCAGAGCACCGATCCTCTCGTGCACCATAATGTTGGCTTTCGCCGCCTCTGTGAAGCTGCGTGCCTTAAGCGGAATAACCAGATACTCCTGTATGTCCGTTGTTTTTCCTAGGGCATGTTTTCCTCCGCCCAGCACGTTTCCAAGAGGGTACGGAAGCACATTTGCGAGGTATCCGGATAGCTGCTGGAACATGTTTGTGCCGTAGGAGGTTGCGGCTGCCTCTGCCGTTGCTAGGGAGATGGCGAAGACCGTGTTTCCGCCGATGTTGCTGAAGTTGTCTGTTTCGTCGATTTCGTGAAGAAGAGCATCAACTTCCTGCTGTTCTTCAGCGTCCATGCCGATGAGCTCGGGGACAATCATCTCTTCCAGCTTTTCTATTGCAGCATCCACTCCCCCTTCGGGATAGGAAACTACCTCAGCTTTGCCTTTGCTGGCTCCTGCTGGGGCAGCGGCTCTTCCGAATCCGTCAACAGTTATGATGTCAACTTCAATCGTTTCTTGACCTCTGCTGTTGAAAAGTTTTCGCGCCATAACATCTTCGATTATGGATGACATGCCTGTTCCCCGCTAGAATTATTGAGTGTTGTCCATTTTGTCTTTTTGTTCATAAAATCTGAGAATGCTGTCGGAAATCTCTATGTGAGACAGAATCATTCGGCGGCAGCAGTATCTGGTGACTCCTAAGCTGTCCAGAACCTTTTTTGCGTCTTCTCCAGCCTGAACTCTTCTGCTGAACTCTTCCCATTTGTCGGCTATCAGCTTGCCGCATGTGAAACATCGTACTGGGATGATAATTTCAATTCGACCTCCTATTACCTCATTATGACCATCAGTTTGTTTCGAGCATTCAATTCCTACTTATACATTTCGGCGTCATTTTGTCGAGTTCTTGACACCTTTAACGAGCTACACACTCTCTTTTTGGCGAGTGTTTACCTGTAGCTTTTCTGATCCCTAGCCCTAGCCCCTGGACCTCCGAACTTTTTGGGCTCTTTTCTTCGGGGATCACCGGCAATCATTGTTCTGTCATAGTCTCTTAGGGTGGTGCGTAGGCGGGTGCTTTTTGTCCACTTCAGCAGACCATTAGCTATTGCTATACGTGCTGCTTCAGCCTGTCCTATGAAGCCTCCTCCAGACACCTTAACGTTGATGTCGACTTGTTCCCAAACTTTATCATCTACCAGCAGTAGGGGCTCCATGATTTTGTCGCGAGCAAGTTTGGGCTCAAAAATCTCTAAGGGCACATTGTTTATTCGGATTTTTCCGTTTCCAACTTTAACTGTGGCTCGAGCTGATGCGGTTTTCCGCTTTCCACTTAGTACCATAACTTTTTTTGATTTAGACATGCTACCCAACCTCTGTGTTCCATCCGATTTCTTTAGCCAATTCTCCAACGGTTATATAAGGCGATTTTAATTTCTCTGCCCGTGCTTCAAGGATTGTTTTTGTTTCTTTTCCCTCAAACTCCTTGGGGGCACCCAGGTAAACCCTAAGTCGTTTGAAAGCTTGCCGACCCTTCGGGTTCCTGTACGGAAGCATACCACGGATGGTTCTGCGAACAATCATGTCAGGTCTCCGAGGATGATTTGGTCCCTTTCTTGGATGACCCACCTCAAGAAACGTTTTAGCCTCATCAACTATCTGCAGCCGTTTGCCTGAAATGGCTGCTTTTTCAGCATTCACAATTATGATAGACTCGCCTTGGAGAAGACATTTAGCTACGCTGCTGGCCATTCGTCCAAGAATAAGCCCCTTTGCATCAATAATTATGGCGTTTTCAGAAGACATCACGTTTACCCCATGAGTTTCACATTTTTGCCCGCTGGGTTCTTTTCCATCAAATCTCTAATTGATAAACAGTTTCCCTTAGCCTTCAGAATCTTTGCTTGCGCCACATCAGAAAAGGCGAAGGCCGCTACTGTCATGGGATGGTCTGCCTTGCCTGCGCCCAGAACCTTTCCGGGAACAGCAATGGTTTCTCCATCTTTTGTGTAACGGTTCAATCGGCTTACATTTACTGCTATGCGGCTTCTTTTTGAAGTTGACAAACGTTCTGCAAGGCTGAGCCACAATTCGGTTTGGCTTTCTTGCGATTTCTTTTTCAAATCTCGAATGAGCATAATAAGCTCCGGATTGGTTGCCTTTAGTTTCTTCACTTCTGCTTACCCTTTTTCAGTTGATCGGAAAAGTCGCTAACTTTTTTGTCAAGAATTTTTACAGCCTCAGTAACGATCCGTTCTACTGGCAGTGCTCCAGTGGACTCGATTTTGAAAATGTAAGTTTTGTCGTCCCAAGAAATTTCCACCGCCTTCGGGTCTTGGGGACAAGCGTCTACGCAGTCCATACAGAGTGTGCACTCGATTTCGTTCTGGGTTTTTATTCCTTCTGCCGTTTCTACGAAAATCTCTTCGGGGCAGACCTTAACGCATTTGCCGCAAGTGTTGCAGCTTTTAGGGTCAATCTTGACTTTTGGCATATACACATAAGTGCACATGGATACTGGCTGCCACTTCGCATGTTTAGTTCCCTTCCCCAATCGAGCATAAGCTTCCAAGTTCACTCGCTGCTCAGGAGCCAGTTTCACTATTGGAATCTTGTCGCTGACCGGAGCGATGTCAGGGTTTTCTGGCTTCAATTCTCCTGAATAAACTGTCATTGTTTTGTCTGTGGCTTCGGCTTCCAGTGTCAGATTTGCTCTGCACAGGTTGCATCCCAGCTCGCTTTCGCATTTGCACTCTTCAGGAAGGACGTAAGAGTCCAGGTCGGTTTTGATGGGGATTAATCCCATTCTGTGGGCGAGAATTTCGTCGTTAAGAATTGAGGAGTTTTCGAGGATGACGATTTCGTCTATCGCCATTGTGGGGACTTCAGTGAGCATTATTCGCCGTAACGCATTTGCAAAAGGTGTATTGACTCCGCTAACAATGAATCGCATGAATTCATCGGTTTTTTCTATGATTTGAATCTCTACCACAGTTAAGCCTCAATTAAGCCTCTTTGTAATAGTGCGTTTAAAGCTCGTGCTTTTCAAAGAGAGAGAAAGCCATTATTTCAATATTTTGGTTTGTGAGTGGGCGCAAACCATCATTTTCGGCTGCGTGCCCTGTTTCTCACAAGTTTTGTAGCAGCTAAAATCTTAGACTCTTCGTCCTCTACGTCCGCCCTTCCTTCGGGTTCCATCATGAGGGATAGGCGTAACCTCTTCGATGCGACCTACACGGAAGCCAGCCCTTGCCAAGGCACGTATGGCAGCTTGGGCTCCTGCACCAGGCGTCCTAGCGCCTGAGCCTCCGGGAGCGCGGACTTTAATGTGAATAGCTGTGATTCCCTTGTCTTTGGCGACGGTGGCGGCGTGGGCTGCAGCTCGCATGGTAGCGTACGCTGATGATTCCAGCCTGTCTGATTTGACGTGCATGCCTCCTGAAGACCGTGCAATGGTTTCTGCGCCTGAGATGTCTGTGAAGTGGATGATTGTGTTGTTGTAGGAGCTGTAAACGTGAACGACTGCCCATCTGTCAGACTTTTTACTCACGTCTATTTTCCTCCCTGCTCTGTGTTATGGGCTCGGCTGGAATGCTTGTAGCCTTTGTTACTGGATGATCAGGATTTGTGAGTGGGCTTTTGGAGCTGTAAACTAGTTTTTCTTCCTCATCCTTAAGCACCAAGTAGCTTGGAGAGGAAACTTTTCGTCCGCCAATCGAGATGTGCCCATGGGCAATAAGTTGGCGGGCTTGCTGCATGGATTGGGCTAAGCCCCTATGGAAAACAAGTGTTTGAAGCCTGCGCTCCAGTATATC
>CAZYJH010000127.1:0-5496 GCA_964647775.1 uncultured Candidatus Bathyarchaeia archaeon | reverse complement strand
AGGAAGAAAAAATGGAAAATAAAGGAAGAAAGCAGATATTAGAAGGCGCTGTCTTACTGACTATTCTAATCTTTGCTGTAATAATAACGCCAGCAATAATCTTCGGAGAGACCAATTCGAGGTCTACGACAATAAATGCCAATATGTTAGCTGAAAGAGTTTCTGATCGATACCTAGTAACTCTTGGATATAATTCTTCAGAGAAGCCAGAATACACTAGTGAAACGTTGGGTCAAATAACTTTGGGAAAGGGTAACTCCAATGCCATGCATAACGGGATAGAAACGACAGTCAACTTCAACTACGTATACCAACTGAAAAGTGAGATATCAGAAGGTTATGTATACAAAGCGACATTTCAATCAGACGATGGGAAAGAATATACTGTAGAAGAATCCTCCGATCAAACAATACATAACGGCATAGCAACAACAACCATAAACCAAACGATAACTGGTTCAATGACTTATTCCCTATTTATAACCGAAAAGATGACTCCTGAAGGATCGTTACTAATTACTAACCGAGATGTAAGTATAAACTACGAAAATAAATCAGGTACATTCTACTTCAATGCAAAAGCCTATGGACTATGGAATTATGATATGAGTATAGCCCTTAGTCTCAACGCCACTATAGACCAAAATCTGATCGCCCCCTTTGGACGCTATAAACTGAACGCCTTTACAAATAGTAATGGACAAACAAAAATTAATATGACAATGCCCGATGGAACAGTAGTGGATCCCGGATGTTATCAATATGCTGATGAGTACGAAAACGGGCAACATGTGACAGGATGGTTTTTTTGGGCAACTGAAGTCGAATATTGGGCAATGGATGTGGTAATCTGGTTAGTAGGCGTTGTTTTCACATTTTTCCCTCCAACGCTGCTTGTCGGTTTAACAGTGCAGGTTATTGGAGCACTTGGATTAATTGGCGAGGCATTCATGGCAGATATTGAAGGAACGGAAGTTGTAGTATTCTATGTCCTTGCACTAGACTTTTATTGGTTCCCATTTTATAACGAAGCGGGCTGTTACACAAATCAAATTCTAGAAGAACCTTTGAATAACTGGTACTATATTCCATTTTACCGCTCACAACCTTTTACAGACGACGCAGGACCGCACTACTGGCATACTGGTGTTTGGCCCATTCTCTTCTAGGCAGCGGTCAACATTACTCTTCTGTGGATACTTAGGAGTTACAACATCACCTCCCTTTTTTCTCTTGACGAATAAGTTTAGTAGGGCGCTCATTTCCATAAAATTTTGCAATCTGGCTAAACGAGTGAAAACTTGGAGAGAGCTTTTATATCTCCATGGATCCATAATCGTATAGTGGGAAAAACTGGTGCCAAGCGTCAAAAGTTTTTGGATGATGATCCATATAGGCGTTGTTGAATTAGACATAATATTTGGGCTTCTTATGTATATTTTACAGTTAAACTCTGTGATTAGGCCTCTTCAAACGTGGCCCCTTGCTTCAATTTTTGCTATAATTACAGGGCTGATTTTGTATTTTGCTGAAAAAAAGTACAGAAACAACAACCAATAGAGAGACAAAAACAAGCTCTTTCTGTTCAAAAGTATGTTGTTAAAGGCATAGGTAAATGCTTAAGATGTGATTGTAGACAATCTGAAGCCTAGTTTTTTGTCTTTTTGTCTGGAGGTTTTTCACGAATTTTCGTTAGCCTTCAATTTTTCAAATTTTTGGGGCCTTCATTTTTTTCGAAAATTCGGGTAAGTATATTGCGAGAGAGAAGGTTAAAATTTGACCCTCAAAAAAGGGGGAGTTTGCGGGAGACATTGCCACCAACGGCAAAACCGGCTATTTATTAAGGATTACCCAGCGCAAAAGCCAGGAAGCCCTCAAAAGGTGGAGCTAGAGAATTGGCGGGTTAGAATTCGAAGAGTCCTGACAGTTTCTCCATGATCTCGAGGGGTATGTTAAAAACATAAGAGAAGGGACCGAGACCGCTCAGCATTTCCCTCAGATTATGCACATCCTTTTTGTCCACTGCTCGAATCAAGGGGGCAGTCACCAAGTAGACGCCCAAGAAGGATACGCCGCCCAAAATCAGTTCTGTCCAGTAGCCAAGGTTAATCGGCGTTAAAAGCAGATAAGTGAAGCCTGCTGCAATCACAGAAGCTAAGAAAATTTTGGCTGAAGACACCCAATCTACAGATGCACCGAAATTATTGTTTACCCACCATAAGCCAGCAACCAAACTGGGGAATCCGGCGATTAAAGTTGTAGATATTAACCCTACAACTCCAAACTGACTGATGAGCAACCAGCCCAGCAACAATCCTACGCCTAAATTGATGAAAGCCAGCTTCATCGTAATTTGTGTCTTGCCCTGACCGTTTAGAAAATTGGCTAAACTAAGATTTCCAATTCCCGCATAGAGGAAAATGATAATGTAGAAGCTTAGAAAGAAGGGCGCGTCAGCATATTTTGTTCCGATAACTGCGAAAACGATAGGTTCGGACAAAACCATCATCATCAAAGTTACTGGAAGGGTAAGCAACGCTCCGTACTTGACAGAAGTTGTGAACACAGTCCTAAGGGTTTCTTTTTCTTTTTCCGCTTTAAGTTTTGAAAAGGCTGGAAATAGTACTGTGCCTATGGGCACCGTGAAAAAACTGATTATAACTGTGAAGTTAAAGCCTGCCTGAAAGTTGCCCAGGGCAGTAGTGTAATTGGTGCTACCGGCTGCTGTGAAGCTTTGGGTCAGCACAGTATTATAGAACTGTGGCAAGAATCCGCCTATTACCACTGAAACAGAGAGAGGCACCCCATATTTTAGCAAAGACTTCAAGGTTTCTTTAATGGCTGTTTTGTTCAATCTGTCTTTCTTGCTGTAATTCCTGAGAAATGAATTGTAAAAAATTACGAGTCCTATGATTCCGGCGGTGACTTGTCCAACAATCTGCCCTTGGATAGCACCCATAATGCCATAACCAAGAAACACAAGAAGGGGCGCAAGAAAACATCTTATACTTGAGTTTAAGATTAGCGTCAAGCTGTGAAATTCAAGTCTTTCCAAGCCAATAAAGGTGGACTGGGAAACCTTAAGAAACGAATCGGCAAGGATCGTGAAAGAAGCAACTTCAATCAGAATTTTTGCCTCAGGTAAACGAAAAACGTTTGTTGCAAGAAAACCTGCCGAAAAGAAGCATATCAAAGTAAGGATAACGCCCATGACCAACTCGAACAGTATTCCCGTGAGCAGGACGTTTTTGATGCCGCTTACCTTATTTTCGGACGTGTATTGAGCCAAAAATTTTACCATAGCCGAGTTTGTGCCCCAATCTTTGAACAAACTGAGCATGGTAGGAAATATCAACGCAGTTGTGATTATGCCATAATCGTCGGGATTTGCCAGCAAACGCAAAACAAGTATTAGGCTAACGGCTGTGACGACGCTAGAGACGCTTACGCCAATGAAAAGTTTGAAACCGCCCCTTGCCGTCGATTTCGCCATTTTGCTTGCCTTATCCAAAAGTCAGCGCTCCCATGTCACACTGTTTTAGTTTAATGCATAGGAACTGTTTATTTAAAAATTGCTAGGAAAGGCAACTGTTCCTCCAGATGCTTCTGCAGAAAGAGTAACAGCTTTAATATCAAAAAGCGTCTAACCTTTCCACTTTTTTGCTGGGAGCCTAGACGGAAAAATTGGAAAGCCTCAAATATTCCCAAAAGGTCATTGTATACACTGCTTGAGGGAGTTTAGGGGATGTTCAGCGCCAAACTTCACTCTTCACAAAATCCGGTAATTTCAGCTTATTTAGCTATGCAGTTGGAAAAAGAGATTCCTGATGTGGACATTTATGGCGTGGAAAGAAAACTTTTAGACTTCGCTTATGAAGACTTGGAAACCTGCATAAAACTGAAATGGAAAGACGCAAATTCCGTGGACATCGAAGAAGCCCTAGACAATGAAGACCAACAAGAAGAGGTTAAGGCGTTCTTGAAAGTCTGGACTGGGCAGTGGCTAGAAAAATGGCGAGAACGAGTTACATTTTGCCAGAAGATGCCGCGGTTTTCATTGCAGCACCTCAAGGCTAAACGGAAAGCCGCGAAGATTTTCAAGCGGATGGAATATGGGCAGGAACTGAAGGAGTTTATTGTCCAGAAGCTGGTTAATCAGGGTGAGGTGTGCATGCCAGAGCTGATAGCGGAGAATCTTGTGATTGAGCAGATTGCGTATCTGCTGAAAATGAATGGCGGAAAGACGCCAGTTGACAAGGATGCTTTGGAGCCGTGGCAAATCTTTCATGACGTGTTGCCTCAGGTGAAGAGTTTGACGGAAAGGAAAATGCCGCTGATCCACATGAAGCTGATGTCTGAACGGTAGCGGCTGACAGGCTTACTTTTTCTTAAGGCGGTTACATCATTTCTTTTAGGGCAGATGTTATGTCCACGTTTTTTGTGAGCACTTTTGTGAGCGGTGCATCTTTTACGTGTGGAAGGTTGTCGTGGTATGTGGGGCGCTCTTTGTTGTAGAATATTCCGATAGGTATCCTGTCTCCCCACTCAAGCGCCTTCTCCAAGGCTTTTTTTCTGTCGGTTACGTCGTGACCTTCTTCCTCCAGCTTGTATACTCTCTGGCTGAACCAGTCGTAGGTGTTCAGGTAATTGAAGGAAACGCAGGGCTGGAAAACGTCAATATACGCGAAGCCTCGATGCTTGATTGCCTCCACCATCAGGTTTTTGAGGTGGAACATATCGCCTGAAAAACCTCTAGCCACGAAGCTGCCGTTACTGACCAGAGCGTGAGCAATGGGATTCAGCATGGGAGGTATAACGCCGAAGGGAGTTGATTTTGATTTGAATCCCTGCTGGCTAGTGGAGGTTGCCTGTCCTGTGGTTAAGCCGAGAACCATGTTGTCATGCACAATCAAGGTCATGTCTATGTTGTTTCTTATGGCGTGGACGAAGTGCCCCCAGCCCTCGTTGTATTGGTCAGCGTCTCCCGCAAAACCCACCACTGTCAGGTCTGGGTTTGCGAGTTTGATGCCCTGCGCTGCGGGTAGTACTCTGCCGTGGATGCCGTGGAACCCGTTTATGTTCACGTAGTTTACCATTTTTCCGTGGCAGCCTATGCCTGACACAAGCACGGCATTTTCTCTTTCAAGCCCAAGCTCTATCAGGGCTTTTTTGAAGGCCATCAAGATTCCGAAGTTTCCGCATCCGGGGCACCAGGTGTTCGTTTTCGGTGTCTTCAGGTCGTCTAGGGTCACCATCATTAGAGCACCCCCTTTATGCTCTGGGCAAGAGCTTCTGGGTTGAAGGGTCTCCCGTCGTACTTCAGAATCTGGTGGTCAACTGTTGTGAGAAGATGTTCCCGTATTAGGCTGGACAGCTGAGAAGTCTGGTTGTTCTCCACAATAATGGTTTTCTTGGCTGACTGCAGCAGCTTCTGGACTTTGGCTGCTGGAAAGGGACACAGATACACGATTTGCAGGTAATTTACTTTGATGCCTT
>CAZYJH010000126.1:0-5514 GCA_964647775.1 uncultured Candidatus Bathyarchaeia archaeon | reverse complement strand
TTTCGTTTATAATACCTGCGTTTTCTTTGGTGAGCGTGCGCGTTAAAATTTAATCCGTACACAATATTTTTTAAAAGCATTTTTTTCTGTGGGTATATCAACTGGCAAATCGTTAACCTTAATCGTTGTTATCGGTATTTTTCCATAAAAACCAAGCAAAATCAAAAACTGCCACCTTTATTTCCAGCTTCTTGAGGCAACCGCGAACATAATAGTAAACACGGAAAAATATTGGTAGATAAGAAGTTATAAAAGGGGCAGAGAACCACTTGCTTTTCGGAAGCCAGTCTATCCTTTAGCTTTAGTGGTCAACCATGACAGACGTTTGTTTAATGTTTGAGGTTCATCAGCCCTTCAGGCTGAACCGAAATTTTCATTCCGACCTGCTAACTAAAGGAAAGGTAACAAAAAAGGACCTGTTTGACCTCTATTTTGATAATGGGCTTAATCGCTACGTTTTCGAGAGAGCCGCAAGAAAATGCTACTTCCCCACAAACAACATAATCCTTGAACAGATTGACAGAAGCAAGAGCGAAGGAAAACCCTTCAAGGTGACCTACGGCATATCAGGCGTCTTTCTTGAACAATGTGAAATGTGGAAGCCAGAGCTTATCGAATCCTTCAGGCAACTTGCCGAAACCGGATGCGTCGAATTCATGGATGAAACATACTACCACTCGTTAGCCAGCCTGTACGGAGCTGACCGCTCAGAATTTGTGGAACAGGTAGAAATGCACCGTCAACTCGTAAAGAGCCTCTTCAATGTTGAACCGCAAGCAGTTGAAAACACTGAGCTGCTATACAACAATGCCATAGCAAAAACGATGGAAACGATGGGCTACAAATGCACCGTCACAGAGGGCATCGAAAGGCTCCTTGAGTGGAGAAGCCCTAACTATGTTTACAAAGCCAAAGGCTCGAATCTCCGCGTTTTGCTCCGTAACTACCGCCTCTCAGACGACATAGGGTTCCGTTTCTCTTCGCCATGGTGGAGCGAGTATCCCCTAGACGCAACCAAATACGCCCGATGGTTAGCCTCAGCTCAAGGGCAGGTAATCACACTCTTCGTTGACTACGAAACCTTTGGGGAACACCACTGGCCAGAATGTGGAATTCACGAATTCCTCAGAGCACTACCCCACGAAGTGAACAGATGGCATCACCTGAACTGGAGAACCCCATCAGAAGTCATCGAACTGCATGAGCCCGTGGGCGAAATTGACGTCCACGAATACAACACGGTCTCATGGGCGGACATTGAACGGGACCCCAGCGCATGGATTGGCAACCCCATGCAGAACATCTGCTATGACTCCCTGAAGGAGCTGGAGCAGCTGGTGAAGGGAATAGGCGACAAAGACCTGATCAGGCTGTGGCGTTACCTCCAACTGAGTGACCACCTCTATTACCTCAGCATAAAGGGGGGTGGACCTGGAGACGTGCACAACTACTTCAGTTCCATGGGCAGCCCAGTGGAAGCTTTCGCCGTCTATTCCAGAATCCTCTCTGACCTAGAAGCCAGAATCCGCGTGGAACTGGAGAAACCCGAACTGGCGGCAAAGAGAATACTGAGGCGCCTTCCAGCTGGGATGGGATTCACCTTCTCTTACGAGTTTGCCCGCTCCTCTGGTCTGACCGTTCACAGCTTAGACGAGTTTATTTCGGCACTGAAGAACGTTGACGTAAGCTCTATTCGGTTCCACATGGAAAGAAGAGATTTCGAACGCTGGCTACGGTATGTTGTGGGCGATGATAAACTGGCTGACGCGATAGCCCAAATTGATGTTTCAAAGAAGAGGCGGGACGGGGAAGCGCTACGCAAAAAAGTTATCGCCGCAACTGAGCAAAGAATACGGCAGTTAAAGACGGTTGCTGATGGGGCTTCCGCCAGCTTAAAGGAGAAGGAAAACTAAGAAAGGGCGCAGGTTAAAAATTATGAAGAGCGGGTGTGAATCAAGAGGTTTTTGTTTATGATCAGCGATCCTGTCTGCGGTTTGCCTTTAGCTGAACCTAAAGAAGAATTCAAAGCTGAAGTGAGAGGAAGAACATACTATTTCTGCGGTGAATACTGCAAGCGTTCATTCTTGCGGGGAAAGAAGATAGCATATTTCTCCATGGAAATCGGGTTAGAAAATGACGTTCACACCTACAGCGGAGGCTTAGGCGTACTGGCTGGAGACGTAATCAAATCCAGCGCCGACCTTAAGATTCCCTTGGTTGGAGTCACTCTCGTCAGCAAAAAGGGTTACCTGAGACAGGAAATCAGGGACAGAAAACAGATCGAACATCCGGACGATTGGAACCCATCCAAACTGATGAATGAACTGCCAAACCAGGTTGAGCTTAAAATACAGAATCGGACAGTCAAAGTGAAGGCTTGGCTTTACGATTACCAGAGTCCCACAGGCGGGCTGGTTCCTGTGATATTTCTTGACACAGACGTTGAGGGAAACTCCTCTGAGGACAGAGAAATCACTTCGTTCCTGTATGGCGGCGACAGAGAATACAGGCTGAAGCAGGAGATTGTCCTGGGGATTGGCGGAGTGAAGATGCTTGAAGCCGCAGGCTTTAGAATCGGAAAGTACCACATGAACGAAGGGCACTCTTGCCTGCTCACATTGGAGTTGCTGAGAAACAACGGAAAAGAAGTCGATAACGTAAGAGACCTCTGCATATTCACCACTCACACTCCTGTGGAAGCGGGTCACGACAAGTTTTCTTACGATCTTGTCCAAAACTTGTTGGGCGACATCATTCCTCTCGAAACCCTGAAGAAGCTGGGGGGGCAGGACCAACTGAATATGACTCGTCTGGCGCTGAACACCAGCAAGTACGTGAACGGGGTGGCAAAACGGCATAAAGAGTTTTCTTTAACTCTGTTTCCTGGTTATAACATCTCGGCTATAACAAATGGCGTCCACTCCTTCACTTGGACCTGTGAATGCTTCAGAAGGCTGTATGACCGGTATTTGCCTGGATGGGCTAACGAACCTGAGTTGCTGGTCAGAGTGGACAGCATTATACCAGACGAGGAGATTTGGCTGGCTCACATGGAAGCTAAAGAACAGCTGATACGTTATGTTCGTGAACGTTCAGATGTCCAGCTTGACCCTGGCGTGTTTACGATGGGTTTTGCGCGAAGAGCCACAGGCTACAAGAGATCAACATTGCTGTTCTCGAACCTGAAGAGGCTTGAGGAAATCAACAGGGTTGGCAAGATTCAGGTGATTTATGCGGGCAAGGCACATCCTAACGACTGGATGGGAAAGCGGCTAATCGAAGAGATTCATGAAATGAAAGAGAGCCTGAAGGACCTGATGACGGTTATCTATCTGGAAAATTATGACCTTCAGATGGCGGCTAAGCTCACTTCTGGCGTGGACGTCTGGTTGAATACGCCGATTCCGCCCTTCGAGGCTTCGGGCACAAGCGGAATGAAGGCTGCACATAACGGAGTGATTAACTTCAGCGTCTTGGATGGCTGGTGGGTTGAAGGCTGTATCGAGGGCGTCACAGGTTGGGCTATCGGTCCTTCGCCAAAAGAAAACTTGGATGAGGCTGAGAGAAGACACAGGGAGATTACCCAACTGTACGATAAACTGGAGTATCTGCTTTTGCCCAAATTCTACCGTAACAGGGACGATTGGATTCAAATGATGAAGAACTCGATTGGGAAGGTTGCGTACTACTTCAACAGCCACAGGATGATGCGGAGATACGCCTCAGAAGCTTACCTCTAACCATACAAAATTTCGAACAAACAAAATTGGGTCTACTTCACGAATTTGTCTCGGTTCTTTTTGAATCGTTTCTTGCATTTTACGCTGCAGAAGTAGTAGGTTTCGCCTTCGTGTCGCATTTGGAATTTTGTTGTTTTTTTGTTTAGGCTTTACGCCGCAGATTGGATTTCTGGGTATGGTGTGTCTTTGTTTCTTTTGGTTACCGATGGATTTATATGAAAGAAGATACATATGAAGAATCATTCATGAAATGTTGTAGGTGAAACGAAACAATGAGCAAAGAACAAATGTTCTGTTTCCAATGCGAACAAACCCTCAACGAAAAAGGATGCACAAAATTTGGCGTCTGCGGAAAAAGCCCAGACGTCGCAGCACTACAAGACATGCTAATCTCTGCGCTAAAAGGTCTTTCACAAGTAGCCATAGAAGCAAGAAAACACAAAATAACCGATGAAAAAGTTGACACATTCACCTGTGAAGCACTCTTCTCCACACTCACAAACGTGAACTTTGACCCAGACCGCTTCGTAGAACTGATAAAAAAAACTGTGCAACTACGCGACTCGTTACGAAAAAAGGTTGAAACCGCTGGAGGAACCATAGAGTCTGCTGGTCCCGTAAGCTTTGTCCCAAAAGGCACAGTCAAGGAGCTGGTGGAGCAGGGCAAATTAGTGGGCATCAAATCTGATCCCAGCTTGGACCCTGACATTCATTCTCTGCAGTGGCTTCTCATCTACGGAATCAAGGGCGTAGCCGCATACACCGACCACGCATACATTCTTGGACAAAAAGACCCCAAAGTGTTCGCCTTCATTCACGAGGCTCTCGCAGCTACCCTAGACAAGTCCCTTACTGTAAACGACCTTGTCGGGTTAGTTCTCAAATGTGGCGAAATAAACCTCCGAGCCATGGAGCTTCTGGACGCCGGAAACACGGGAACGTATGGTCATCCTGTGCCAACCAAGGTGCCTCTTGGCGCAAAGAAAGGCAAAGCAATCCTCGTTTCTGGGCATGACCTCGAAGACTTGGAAGAAGTTCTAAAACAGAGTGAAGGAAAAGGAATCTACGTTTACACGCACGGAGAAATGCTGCCCGCCCACGGTTATCCAGAACTGAAAAAGTATCCACACTTTTATGGTCACTACGGAACTGCGTGGCAGAACCAGCAAAAAGAATTCAAAGTTTTTCCAGGGGCAATCCTTATGACTACAAACTGTATTCAGCGTCCCCTCCCGAACTATGAAGGCAACATCTTCACAACTGGGCTCGTCGGCTGGCCAAACATTCCCCACATTGCTGACAAGGATTTCAGTCCAGTTATCGAAAGGGCGTTGGAGCTGCCCGGATTCCAGAAAGACATGAACGGAAAAAGTGTGATGGTTGGGTTCGCCCGAAACACCATACTGAGTGTAGCCGACAAAGTTGTTGAGGCAGTAAAAAACAAGAAACTTCGTCACATACTTTTGGTTGGCGGCTGTGATGGAGCAAAGCCCGGAAGAAATTACTACACTGAATTGGTCGAAAAAGCTCCCGATGACACGATTGTTCTTACTTTGGCATGCGGAAAATTTAGGTTCTTTGACAAAGACTTGGGCACCCTAGGTGACTTGCCCAGACTTCTTGATGTGGGACAATGCAACGATGCCTACTCTGCGATAAAGGTGGCTGTGGCTCTGGCAGACGTGTTTGGCGTAGGAGTCAACGATCTTCCCCTATCGCTGGTGCTGTCTTGGTATGAACAGAAAGCTGTGGCTATACTGCTGACGCTACTCTA
>CAZYJH010000125.1:0-5523 GCA_964647775.1 uncultured Candidatus Bathyarchaeia archaeon | reverse complement strand
TCTGGACGCTTTCGCCCGAGTCGGCCCATCAGGTCACCATCTTGATGAGCGATCGTGGAGTCCCCAGGAGCTATCGGCACATGAACGGCTACTCGAGCCACACCTATATGTGGGTCAATGCCAAAGGCGAGCGCTACTGGGTGAAGTATCACTTCAAGACAAATCAGGGCATCGACTTCCTAACCCAAGAAGAGGCCAACCGAATTGCCGGTGTTGATGCCGACTACCACCGCCGCGATCTGTTCGAGGCGATCAAGCGTGGAGATTACCCCAGTTGGACCCTGAAAGTCCAGATCATGCCCTTCAAAGAGGCCGAGACTTACCGATTCAACCCCTTCGACCTAACCAAGGTGTGGCCCCACGGAGACTACCCGGTGCACGAAGTGGGCCAGCTGACGCTGAACCGCAATCCGAGCGATTTTCACGCTGAGATTGAGCAGGCGGCATTCGAGCCGAACAACCTCGTCCCCGGAATCGGTCCGAGCCCGGACAAGATGCTGCTCGCCCGCCTGGTTTCCTACGCCGACGCCCACCGGGCTCGCCTGGGGGTCAACTACAAGCAGATTCCGGTCAACCGACCCAAAGTACCAGTGCACAGCTACAGCAAGGGCGGGGCGATGCGGATTGACACCGTCTCTGATCCGGTCTATGCGCCCAACTCAAAGGGCGGCCCCAAGGCTGACCCTGAGCGGTATCCCGAGGTGGCCATCTGGAGTGCCAGCGGCGAGTTCATCCGTGCCGCCTATACCAAGCGCAAGGACGACAACGATTTCGGTCAGCCCGGCACCCTGGTGCGCAAGGTCATGAACGATACGCAACGCGACCGGTTGGTATCCAATGTGGTGGGGCTTTTGAAAAACGGCGTGTCTGAACCCGTGCTGCAACGGGCCTTCGAATACTGGCGCAACATCGATAAGGAAATCGGCGACCGCATCGCCAAAGGCGTGAAAAGCGGATAATCAGCTCGTCGACTTGATTGTCTTGGGTGGATGCGCAGGTGTCGAGCAAGCGGCGAAGAAATCTTCCGCAAAACTCCCCTTTCTTTATTCTTAAGGCATATCTACTATACGGGGGGGATTTGAATCCCGGACAAGGGAAGACGCTGCTCGTTTCTTTCCAGCAGCCCCGTTTTTTAGTATGATTTTAGATTAGAACAGTTGCTGTCAGCAAGATAATCTAGGAAGCAATCAGAAGGGCGCTTAAGGGGCGTTTCCACTTTATGCACAGTTTTTCATGACAGGTCTTTGTTAATTCAACGACATTAAGCTTTTTCATTCATAATTTTGCGTGGAAAAGCTCTTAAGGCGAATTGGAAGAAGATATAGTGAAAAATACAGAAAATGGGGGTTTTTATCTGTAATGAAGAGGACTATATCAATACTCATGCTTTGCAGTCTGCTCTTTCTGCTAACCGCGGGAACAATCAATGCAGGCAACCCAGACTATTCAATCATAGAGTATACAGGGAATGTAGTACCCGCTACTGTTGATGGGGCTTGGACTACTGAAGACGAATGGACAGATGCTCTACTGGTACCAGTATCTGACAACGTTAGTTTCTGGTATAATGTGGATTTGAACCAATATTCCTGTCAGTTTTGTGTCGAAATTTTCAATGATGACACCGATGATATTGACGACTACTGGCAATTTTGCTTTGATGACAGCAATGGTGGGGGCACTGCTCCTGCGTCCGGTGATTACAGGGTAGACATTGTAGGACACACTGACCTAGTAATTTATGAAGGAACTGGAGAAGACTGGGAAGAAATTGAGGCACAAGAAGGCGAAATCTCATGGGCTAACTCGATTAGTGATTCTCCGCTCGATAGTACTCCCCACTGGATTCTAGAATTCACGTTCATAAAGATTAGCGGCAATGCAATGATAGCTAATGCACCACCAACGGGGTTGAGAGTTGCAGTTTACGACGCAAGCAATAGCGAAGCAGGAGTTCAAGCGTGGGCACCAGACAGTGACGTAAACGTTCCAGACGAGTGGGGATTGATCAGCACGTATTCAGCGGACCCAATACCAGAGGGCTTAACCTTTGCAGTCATGGCTGTGCTGTCATCAATCTCTCTGCTAGCTGGCTCACACTATCTACGGAAACGCTCACAGAAACGGGAAACCCAATAGCTCCGACGATGCCCAGAAGCATCTCGGACTAAACATCCCCTTTTTTTGGCTTCACAAGAAGAGTGAAACAACAATTCTTTAACACACAAAAATGAAGAGTTCAGCTTGTCAAAGTTTCTTGACTGACCGAGAATCAGTTTAGTCAATTTTTATTAACAAAAACCCTTTTATGCTTACATAAGATAGCCGTTTTTGGTGCCTTTAGTGGGTGCAAAAAAGGCAGAATTAATTGTCGTTGCACTAGTTGTTCAGTTAATTGCTGGAGTCCAGTTAATTGATTTGACATACGGTAACTATTTTCCAGATCCCGGTCCGGATCTCCCAAGAATCTACATAAGAAACGATGGAAGTATCGAACCAGCTACCGCAGCCATCGAGAGGACAGGAAACGTCTACAAACTTATGGATAACATAATTCTTTACACAATTGAGATTCAACGCAACAACATCGTTGTGGATGGTTCAGGCTACCTGATTCAAGGGAATGCAAGCTGGATGGGATATGACTCTGGAAACAACGGCATAATCATAACGGGCAGAGAAAACGTGACCATTATACAGCTAAATATTGCGCAATGCTATACGGGTATTAAAGTCTCTAGCTCTTCAAACATTAACATTGCAGACAACAATTTCATCAACGGAACAACAACTGGAATAGCAATCAACGACTCTTCATTTGTCCTAATTGAAAACAACAACTTCACTAGCATCTACGGTCCAGGCATCATTTGTGAGGGAACAAACAACACAATAAGTGGGAATACCCTAACAGATGGAGCTTATGGCATCAAACTTGAAGGTTCATCAAACGTAATATCAGACAACAGATTCGAAATTTTGCTCCCGATAATATTGGACAAAGCAGACTCGAACATTATAGCAAGGAACAACATCACGGGACCAGCACCAACCCTCACACACTGGCCAGACAGAGACGATAATTACACCGGAAATGAAGGAATAGCCCTCTATGTCAGCTGCTCAAATAACAGAATTTTTGGAAACAACATAACTGGATTCGTTAACCAAGCAATTAGAATAGTTTTCAGCTGCTCAAACAACACATTCAGTGGGAACTACATGGCAAATAACGAATTTGCTATAGCTCTTCAAGAAGGAGCTGAAAACAACATGTTCTATGGCAACACCTTCGAAGCGGACTCCTGTAAGATCCAAATCGATGATGGTGTAGAGGGCACCTTATGGGATAACGGGACAATCGGCAACTACTGGGGCAACTATAACGGAACAGACAGTGACAACGACGGAATAGGTGATACAGCATACATAGTAAAGGGCTATAAATGGGACACAGGCATCAGCGGGTTTGTAAGCTTTGTTTCGGGTCAAGACAATTGCCCGTTAATGGAACCAATTACCATCCCAGAGTTTCCATCATGGACTATTCTTCCGTTTCTAGTCACTGCAACATTGGCGATCATAGGCTTCAAAAAGAAACTCAAGAAACAAACAACAGCTTAGGCGGTATTTTCCCGCAAACTCCCTTTTTTTGTGATACTGGAGTTGGCTCTGTTAACTCTGCAGCACAAAAGAAAGGTGTTTACAGGCTATTTAGTAGCAACCAGCACTTTGAACCATTTGAATCCAGGTAAAGAGTGAACAGTGACTTCACTAAAGCCAGCTTCATCACACAGATTTTTCCACTGTTCGAAGCTGATGCAGTATTCGCCGTCATTCAAGATGTGTTTCTTGCCGTTATCGTACATTCGGCTGAAGGCTTCTGTTCCTCCCCAAGTTAAGGCAAGAACAAATTCTTCAGTTAGCCATTCAAGCATTCTTAACAGCCGTTTTGGGTCTGTGACATTTCCGGTAGTATCCATGTCAATATCTCCGAGAACAAACTTTCCTTCAGGCTTCAAGATGTCATGTATCTTGTTTATTGTAGGATACTTGTTCTTCAGATGATGCAATGCAACAGTTGAAGCAGCAATATCAAAGGAATCTGCTTTGAAGTCAAGGGCTGCCGCATCCTCAAGTTTGTAGACAATCATGTCAGATAGTCCCAGTTTTTTGATTTTGTCACTGAATATTGAAAGCATCTCCGAGGAACTGTCTATGCCCGTAATGAAACAGTCCGCTTTTTGAAGGAACTTCAAAGACAGCAGTCCTGTTCCGCATCCAACATCAAGCACCCTTTGACCGTTCTTCACCTTGGACAGTTCAACAACAAGGTCTAGCAGCTTATGGTGTCTATCGATTTTTCCCAGAGTGTCATCATACTCGTTTGCCCAATCTTTGAACCACTCAGCTGATTCTTTCTTATTGCTTATCATCTGTAATACACGAACCCATTGATTGAACACAGTGACATACGAAAAGACAACTGAATATAAAAACAATCACATCCCAAAAGGCACCACTGGACTTCAAGATTTATTACCAAAAAACTGGTTTGTGGGGTCGCGGGGATTTGAATAGGAAACAAATGTTGATGTCAACCACAGAAAATCTCGCAATCCCCCTTTTTCAATTGTTGAATTTTAACCCCAAACCCTTTAATAGATTTAGCCCAGTTAGATTTTCAGTTGAGATACTCCAGTTGGGAGAAACAATTTTTGAAATCAGGTGAAGTGGAGAAATTCAAATACGACAAAAACGTCTTTGTGGCTGTAATCGGAAAGTGCGGCGGTTGCTACTATTGTGTAAATGCTTGCCAAGAAAATGCAATAAAAGAATGGAAGCCTCCCACCATCAACCACTCTCTTTGTACAAGATGCATGAAATGCGTGAAAGCTTGCCCACGAGAAGTGATGCAAATAATATATTAGACACTAGTAAGTGATGTGCACGCAATTGAAGAGAAATTTTAACCCACCAAATTCATTTACCACCCTAAATCAGCTCCTTGTCTCCACGGATTCTCACCCCAGCAGCGATAACTCCCACAAATCCACTTTTTTTGGTTAAATTTTAACCCCAAACCCAAACGTTAAATTTTAACCTTCTCTCTCAGTTTTGATGATTGCATTGCGTGCACATTCAATTCTAGTCAATTTTATCCAAGGATACACTCAAGCTTTAAATTTAAGACCTTCCAAGATTTCTTAGTAGAAAAGCGGAGTGCTGCTAGAATGGTTACAAAAATAGCTATAGGGGGATTTATTTTAACTGCAGTTGGATTATTAATTGTAATTATTCAGGCTCTTAACATGGGTAATCTTTTTTCGGTTGAGTCTATGTTACGGAGTTTAGGCTTAATCTTAATTGGCGTAGCTGTTCAGCTATTGGGATTAGGCTTTTTGCTATTTGATAAAAAATAACCGTACTACTCTATGTTTATTGACATTCTGTGTTGTGTGGTGGCGGTTGTAGGTGTTAGAGGAAAGAGAGAGGGAGAGAGTAGGAGAGAAGAAAAGTGAA
>CAZYJH010000124.1:0-5553 GCA_964647775.1 uncultured Candidatus Bathyarchaeia archaeon | reverse complement strand
CCATTTCCTTCATCATCTCTTCGATGTCTCCGAAGAACCAGTTTCCAAAAAATGGGTTGCGTTTCTTTCTTTTTTTGAACCATTCAGGCAAGTCATCCTCTGACATCACTTTCACCTTCAAAGGTACGTACGTTCTGAAATTCATTAAAACTTTTCTGAACCAAACTTCGAGTGCCTGTTTCTTTGCGGTTAACTCAGCGGCTTCAGCTGGTCAACTGTTCCCAGAAAGGTGCCGTCCAGAAGATAAACCTCTGCCTCGTCCATGTTCACGCAGCCGGAACGCAATATTGGACCGATGTATGCGTCAGCCTTCTTTCCCTTCTTCTTTTCGTTGATTGGTCTGCCCCCAAGAAACTGGTTGAAGGAGGGCATTATGAAAAGCTGCGAAACGTTGACTTTGTTTCGTTCTTCAAGAAAGCCGTCTAGGTTACTGTTTTTGGCGCCTAAATATTTACGAAGAGTCTTCGCCAGCTGGGCTCCGTCGCATGGTGCCTTGAGCAGAACCTGTTTTGTCATCCTGAAGCCCATAGGGTCGCGGATGGCTACTGTTGGGTGAACGTGACCTGTGATTAGGCTTCTGCATTCTAGCAGTTCTGGCGCTGGCCATGCGTGTCCATGGAAGAGTCCAACATCTCCGAAGCTTGCGCCTGAGGCGGGAACAATTTCTACTTTTTCTGGAAGGAGGGGTTCAAGGTTTCCGTCGTGGTTGCCTAGGATTACTTGAAGGTCTGGGACCTGTTTCTGTATCTCCTCGAAGAATTCTGGGATGTCCTTCCATTCTTCCATGGCTACTTTTGCTATGGCGTCTTTTATGTCCCCCAGAAAGGTTACTTGTGTGGGTTTCGTTTCCTTGATTAGCCTAAGCAGCGTGTTCCTGAGTTTTGGAGTCTGGGACGGAACGTGGACTCCTCGTTGGCTCAGCAGTCTTTCCCAGCCTATGTGAAGGTCCGCCACCACTAGGGCTCGGTCACGGTTGTTCTGCAGTAGTAGGGCTGGATAGGGCTGCACAGGCTTTATCTGAGTCAAGTTACCACACTAGTCTCTCTGTTTTTGTCTGTTAAAAACTGGACTGCTAAATGCCAGCCTTCAGAGCCTCAGTGATGGCTTCGTACATGTTTCTGTTTGAGGCTGCAATGAACGACAGTCGTTGAGTGGCATCTAGGGGAACGTCCAGTTCCTTTCCTTCCGGAGAGACCATGATTCCGCCTGCCTCGCGCAGTATGAGGTAGGAGGCGATCATATCTGTTACCCGCAGTTTTCCTCTGATGTCGATGAAGGCGTCTGTGCCTCCGTCTGCAACGTAGCAGATTTCCAGTGCGTTGGCTCCGAAGTGGCGGAAATGCTTCCCCACCCTGAAGAGCCCCCCCAGTTTGGGTAAAAGCTCCTCTATCTTGAAGGTGTTCAGGTCAACGCCTATCACGGCATCCTCTATCTTGGCTGTTTCTGAGGGCTTGATTGGTTTGCCGTTTTTGAAGGCGCCCCCGTTCTTCTGGGCAGTGTAGGTTACGCCGTGGACAATGTCCGATACGATTGCCGTTTCCACGTCCCTGAGGCGTGGGCTCGTCGAAACTGCGATGACGTTTGCGCTGAAGGGCAGCCCATGAACCGCGTTGGTTGTGCCGTCCACAGGGTCTGTTACCACATAAACTTCGGATGACCCGAAGCCTATCTTTTTGGTTCCAGCCTCTTCGCTGACCAGCGTGCACGACACCTCATGCTTGTTTAGGCAGTCTATCAGCGCCTTCTCTGCGGCTAGGTCTATCCGTTTTGATGTGTCTCCGCCTGCTCCGACGCCGAAACCGACAGCGGCTTTCGGGCAGCCATAATATCTGAGGGCGGCGTTTCGCATCTTCTGTGAGCATTCCGTTAGTATTTCCATCCAGTCCATAGTCTTCACGTCACATGTTTGGCTATTGTAGGGGTGTGCTTCTTTAAGCTTATATTTTCCTTGGAAGCGAAAAGACACTTAAGGAAGATTTGATTTTCAGAAACAAAGAGGCGGGGGTCGCCGAGCTAGGTCAAAGGCGCAGGCTTCAGGAGCCTGTCCCGTAGGGGTTCGTGGGTTCGAATCCCACCCCCCGCACCATTTTGCACAAAAGCAAGATATGGACACGAAAAAACAAAATTAAAGTTAACAACGGTTTATTTTTGCTCATCAAGTTTCATTTAGCAGTTTTTTTACCAAATCAGATCCTTTCTTAGTTAATTGATATTCCCGGTATGCGTTACGTTCTGTAAATTTCATATGTCCTTTTATTAGGTTGCCTCTCTCTAGCAAATTCAACTCTTTCTCATATTCTTCTACACCCTTCACATTGCTTCCTTCCACCAAAATTGCAAGGTCCCATTTTTTGGCTCTTGCTATTTCGTGAAGAAGAGATTTGAAACGCTCAAATCCCTTTTCGATTTCCAACTCTTTTCGCTTGTAGTCTTCCTCAATGACCGTATCAAGTATGCTTTTCAAATCTGATGACATTTTATCGCCACTTAATAACAAAAGACGCGAACATTATTTAAGATTTAAGAGGCAAATGTTGATGCTACTGTGGCACGCACTCTAAAAGCATAGGACAATACACAAAAAGCCAGTAGCAAAAGTATTCCACAAACCAAAAATGCAGTTATTAATTGAACTGGAACTATTCGGGTATAGGCGCACGATGTATCTCAGAACGGTTAGTTCGAAGTGACTCCAATCTTATTTCACTTGAGGACCTTCCGCGTACACTGCGATGAAATCACATCAATTCCATTATGTCATTGCTTGTTCAACAACAGTAAACTTTATCACGATTCAAGTCTCCTGAAAAGGACATAACCATTAAGTGAAGGGATATCCACGCAAGGTAACGAATTGCTTCTGATCCCCATAGCCACCGCATGTCTGGCATTATTTTGTATAGTTATTCTCTACAAACTAATCTTACGAGAAAGCCCAGGAACATCTCAAATGAGAACCATCGCCGGCTACATCCAAGAAGGAGCCCACGCTTTCATAAGACGAGAGGTCAAAACAGTAGCTTATTTTATAGTTGCCTTAGCTGTTTTGCTTTATGTTTTGCTTGGTTGGGAGACAAGTTTAGGATTTGTGCTGGGTGCATGCCTTTCGGTTTTGACAATGATAATAGGCATGAACGCCGCAGTTAAGACAAATGTACGAACGGTAAATGCGGCGCGATCTTCTGCTGCAAAAGCACTTAGGCTTGCATTCCGCGGAGGAGGAGTCATGGGATTGGCTACAGTGAGCCTTAATATTTTAGGAATTATCCTTCTTTACTTCATTTTTGCTGCTGGTCCAGCAAATCAAGAGGCAATCTATTTTTTGGTCGGCTTTGGGTTTGGGGCAAGCCTTGCAGCTTTGTTCGCCCAGCTGGGCGGAGGTATTTACACGAAAGCGGCAGATATTGGGGCGGATTTGGTTGGAAAGCTTGAGACGAAAATACCTGAGGATGATCCGAGAAACCCTGCTGTAATTGCGGATTTAGTCGGGGATAATGTTGGCGATTGCGCAGGAAGAGGGGCTGACCTTTTTGAATCTAGTTCAGATAACCTGATTGCGATGATGATTTTGGGCTTGATTTTCGTGGGGGCTCCTTATAATTTGGGATGGAAAATCATATTGTTTCCCTTGATTACATGGGGATTCGGGAACATCGTTACTGTGATCGGAATTTTCTCGGTGAGGCGCTGGGTTAAAGACAACATATTATCTCTTGGCGTTAGCTTGTTAATTGCTGGAGCCGTTTCCATCGTTGGATTCTATTTTATTTCCACTTTGTTGATGAATGATTTACGGTTCTTTTATTGCATGTCGCTTGGACTTTTGTTCACGTTAATTGTTTATTTGACGGTTCAGTATTTCACAGGAATAAATTACAGACCTGTGAAGAACATGGCGCGCTCTGCTCAAAGTGGGGCAGCGGTAACCCTTCTGATGGGTATCTCTTACGGTATGTTGAGTGCTGCAATACCAATAATCTTCTTAGGGGCAGTGACGACATTTACTTTCCTCATTTTTGGCGGGGACCTTATGGGCGTCTATGGCATCGTTGCGGCTGCGTTGGGATTGATAGGGATGACTGGAATGATCATGTCTTCAGACACTTTCGGTCCTATTGTAGACAATGCCAGTGGAATCGCTCAGATGGCTGGGTTAGAAAAAGAGGTTGACCAGTCTCTAGATGAACTGGATGCTTGTGGAAACGTGACTAAAGCGGTAACCAAAGGTTTCTCGATGACTGCGGCAGTCATGACCAGTATCGCATTGCTTTTTGCCTTCATCTCAGAAGCATTCAGGATACAGGCAGGAACTTTTCCCACGTCAATCGGTGCTGTTGCGCAATATCTTGACTTGGCAAATCCGTTGATTATCGTGGGTTTGATGATTGGAGCAACCATTCCCTTCATCTTTTCGGCTATGGCTCTGCTCGCAGTGGGTAAGGCATCAGACCAGATGGTCAGTGAAGTTAGGCGGCAGTTCGATGAGATACCTGGATTGATTGACGGCAAAGCTACGCCTGACTATGCTAGTTGCGTTGATGTCAGCACCAGAAATTCATTGAAGCAGATGATAGCGCCCACTTTGGTTGGTTTATTCGCTCCTGTTGCGGTTGGATTTACTCTCGGAATATGGCCACTTGCGGCTTTCTTGCTCTCAGCGACTATTGTGGGGGCGTTGCTAGCAACTTTTATGTTTAACGCTGGCGGTGCGTTTGACAATTCAAAGAAGTATATCGAAAGCGGGGGTTTTGGCGGAAAGAACACAAAAGCGCATGAAGCGGCAGTTACAGGCGATGTCTTCGGAGACCCGTTGAAAGACACCGCTGGGCCATCGCTGCACATTTTGATAAAACTTCTCAATATTGTTTCAATCACATTGCTTCCGATATTAATAGCTTTAAACCTCTAGTGTTGCGCTCGAACAAGTTAAAAAAAGGAAGGAGATTGGGTGACATCTCCACTGTGTTGAGGGTTCGAATCCCGCCCCCGCACTATAACCAGAAATTTCTGTTTTGCCGTCTTTTTGACGGTATTTCTGGAGTTAGGTGTCTACAAATGATTGTTGGTTCATGTTGCCTGGAGCTTTTCTGGAACTTGTCTTTAGGTGCGGAGTGTCCGATGAGCTTATTTCTTTCAAAAATTATAACAAGAATCGAAAGGCATCGACCTTGCTGAAAAGATTGACTATACCACTAACTGTCTTTATTCTCATAGGATTGAGCAGCAATTTAGTTAACAGTTCAGGCGACACCAACGTCATTCTAAAGGTCACAATAAACGGCGAAATAACCGCTGCAACCACAACTATAGTGAATGACGCATTACAGTTGGCTGAGGCTCAACAAGCCCGCTTATTAGTTGTAACGATGAACACTCCCGGAGGGGAGTTGGATGCCGTCCAAAACATAATGAATCTCTTTGACAACTCGAACATCACAATTTGCTGTTTTGTCTATCCACCTGGAGTGACGGCTTGGAGCGGAGGAACATATGTTTTGATGGCTTCTCATATTGCTGTCATGGCTTCTGGGACAACAATAGGGTCGTGTCAGC
>CAZYJH010000123.1:0-5587 GCA_964647775.1 uncultured Candidatus Bathyarchaeia archaeon | reverse complement strand
CGTTTATGGGGCTGGGAAGCGACTCCACCAGCATTGCAACTGCGGCGGCAATCAACGCTCTCACTGGGTCAACGAAAATCATGGCGCCCAAGAAGGCGAACAGGAAACCGAAGAGTGTTCCTTCCAGGTTCTTTCCTTTGTTGTAGGGGATGCGGGTTTTTCCGAATTTCATTCCGAATATGTGGGCGCAGCCGTCGCCTAGGGTTAAGGTTGTGATTGCCACATATCCTATGGGCGCTGGGAAGATGAGAAGCGAGATTGCTATGCCCACTGCGAAGTGGATGGGAGATGTTGCGAATTGGTAAAGTTCCGTTTTGTTTGCTGCCCTCCACGTTATCGATGAAACTATGGGAATGTTGATTCCGCGCACTCTGGCAATCTCAGATATGGCGTAGAGCACAGCTATAGCAAGTATCAGGGAAGCCACTATTGTGTTTCCGAGAAGGTGGATGAGGAAAATTAACAGAAAGCTGCCCGTGTGAATTGCTTCTCGGAGACCTCGACTTCTTAATCGTTTAGACTGGGAAGCTGTCGGTTTTTCTCCTGTTATTGGCGGCAGGACTTCGGTCAGTTCGCCTCTTGTCACAAAATCGGATTTGGCGCTTAACATAAATCGGGGTTGTAGCCTATCCGTAGCCTGCATAGAGGAAACATTGACATGTTGTTTCTGTCATCAGCAACCATAACACAGTCCTGAGCTGTTAAACCCTCTTTCTCAAGTAGTCTCTGCAAGACAACAGCTTTGCCTCCAGACCTGAGAACGTCGCCGCCTATGGCACCAGTTAAACGATTATCCTTTATTTCCAGTTCCAGACCATACGCGTAGTCAGCCTTTAGTCTCGTGGCTAACTCTTCTACAACCGTGGTGGGAAGACCTGAACTTATGAGCGCTGTCCTGTAACCCTTCTCGTTTAATGTTCTGAAAACCTGTTCAGTGCCGGGCATCAGAGGTATCCGCTTGTGGAGCCTAAGAACCTCCTCTGCCTCGAGTCCCTTGAGCATCGCAAAGATTCTCCTCAGGGCAGATTCAAGAGGCAAAAGTCCGCTTTCGTAGAGAAGCCCTAATACGGTGACTTTTATGAAGCCCAGAAACCCCAATTTTCTTGAAATTTCAAAGAGAAGGTAACGGTTCTTCGGTATCAGAATGCCTTCAACATCAAAGACAACCAAACAGTTGCCTGCATGTGCCGTTTCCTTCCCGTCAGCCATTGCCGATTTTCCTCTCCCCATAATGGTCTTGTCTTTATTGAATAGTCTATCGGAAATAAGATGCAAAACGAAATGTTAGAGCAGGCCACTCATTTTTTCATTATGGTTTTCGTTTCCGTTGTCTTTAAGTACATATGCTTCAATAGGGAATTGTTGTGCTTGAGAAACTGTTTGGAGGCGGTTATGTTCACTAAAATTTTGGTCACTTCGGCGTGGCCTTACATCAATTATGTTCCTCATCTGGGCAATATTGTTAGCTCGATTCTTTCAGCGGATGTTGTAGCCCGCTATTACCGCCTCAAGGGAGACGAGGTTGTGTACGTCACAGGCTCAGACGAGCATGGGACACCCATCGAGATAGAGGCTGTCCGATTGAATATTCCGCCAAAGCAGTTGACAGACCGGAACCACGCACAAGTATCAAGCCTCTTTGAGCGGTGGGGCATAGCCTTCAGCAACTACACTCGGACAGAGAATCCTGTGCACAAGGAGTTCGTGCGGGAGCTGCTGCTGAAAATTTATGAGAACGGCTACATCTTCACTCAGGAAACTGAGCAGCTTTACTGTCCCAAATGTGACAGATTCTTGCCTGACAGGTTCGTGGAAGGAACCTGCCCCAGTTGCGGATACAACAGCGCCCGGGGGGACCAGTGTGACTCCTGTGGGAGCCTTCTGGAGCCCACAAATCTTCTGCAGCCTCGATGTGCAATATGTAACTCGGCGCCAGTCAAAGAAACTCGGAAGCATTGGTATTTTGATTTGCCGAAGCTGACCGAGCAGCTTACTGATTACATCCAGAATAACAAGAACCTGCCTGACAATGCTCGGAACTTTACTTTGAATATTCTGAAGGACGGCTTGAAGCCTAGACCCGTTACTCGGGATAACAAGTGGGGGATTCCGTCGCCCTTTCCGGGTTCCGAGGACAAAACAATCTATGTTTGGGTTGAAGCCGTTCTGGGTTACCTGTCAGCCACCGTCGAGTACTTCAAACGAATGGGACAGGAGGAGCGATGGAAGGAATACTGGTTCAACAAAGACGCGAAGACGCTGTACTTCATAGGAAAAGACAACATCCCCTTCCACACCATCATCCTGCCTGCCCTGCTCTTAGCCACCCACGAAGACTACAACCTGCCCTGGACCGTGCACTCCACAGAGTTTCTGATGTTTGACGGTCAAGCCTTCTCCAAGAGCCGGAGAATCGGTGTCTGGATTGACGAGGCTCTGGAACTGTTTCCCGCTGACTACTGGAGATACTCCCTCATGTCCATACGCCCTGAAGTAAAAGACACAAACTTTTCCTGGACAACCCTGATCGAAAAAGTGAACAGCGACCTAAACGACACCCTCGGCAACTTTGTCCACAGAACATTAACCTTCATAAACAGACAATTCGGCAGCACAGTGCCGCAGCCAAGCAGCCTCGACGAAAAGGACAAAGCAGTTCTCTTGGAGGCTAAAGAAATTGTGAACCAGACTGCAGAACGGATGGAAGCCTTCAAACTGCAGGAGGCTCTGCGCATCGCCATAAGCCTGAGTCACCTTGGCAACCGATACTTCAACGAGAAGGAGCCATGGAAAACCATAAAAACGGACCGTCAGCAGTCAGCTAATACCCTGTATGTTGCTGTCCAGATTGTTAAGCAGTTGGCGATAATTTTGGAGCCCTTCATTCCCTTCACAGCCGAGAAACTGTGGAGGCTCCTCGGTCTGGAGGGTTCTGTTCATGAGCAAAGATGGAGCGAAACAGAAAAAGAGCTGCCGCCAGACCACAAGATAGGCAAGGCGAAGCCTCTGTTCAGCAAGATAGATGAATCCGAAGAGGAGCTTCAAGCTAGGCTGGAAAAGGTGAGGAGCCTAAAGAAACGTTAAATCTGGGAAGATGAAGGGAAGCTTTTGGGACTGAAAATTGACCTTCACGTTCACACCTGCTACTCCCGCGACTCTTCCATAACCCTCAAGCAGCTTGTCTCCTTCGCAAAGAAGCGGGGACTGGATGGGGTTGCAGTCACAGACCACAACACCGTCGAAGGCGCCCTCAAACTGAAAACCCGCGACATACTCGTTGTTCCAGGAATAGAAGTCTCCACCTCAAACGGGCATCTCCTCGGCATCAACGTAACCACGCCTATACCCGCAAAACTGGGCATCGAAGAGACCATCCGCCTGATTCATGAGGCGGGAGGAATCGCTGTGGCGCCTCATCCCACAGCATTCTACAAGTCGCCGCCGAGCCGACGGGTAAGCTCCTACGATGCCGTGGAGGTTATGAACGCGTCTTCTGTGCCCTTTTCTGTTCTGACTCATTATAGCAGAAAGTTTGCCGAAGGTTTAGGTCTTCCACAGACTGGCGGAAGCGACTCCCATTATGCCCCTGAAATCGGCTCAGCCTACACTGTTGTTGAAGCTGACGCTGCCGTTGATGAAATTGTATCCGCCATCAAGAAGGGCAACGTGTACCCCATGGGAAGGGGGATACCTTGGAAAACTAGGCTTGAACGCTCTCTTTTGCGGCTGAAAAGAAAAATGTGATACCTGAAGAGGCTACTCTTCCGGTTCTTCGAGCTGGTCTAGACCCAAGTCAATGTGCACGTTTATTGCGGGTTCTGTGCAGGCTTCTATGTTAGTTAGGTCTAGTCTGGGAGTTGTGGGAATGACCTCGCAGGGTTCAAGGGTCAACTTGGCTACTTCCCCCGGTCTTTCGATTTTCAGGAGTTTTTCCATGTTTCTAGCCATTTCTGCTTCTTCCCCAGGCTTCTATGCTGAGGAGGTCTCTGACCGCTGTGCGGATCGCCTCAGCTCTGTTGGGATAGTATTTTTCGTCGACTAGGCTGTCTAGTGCCTGAATGTATGGCTCAGGTAGGTGCAGTGTGATAAGTTTCATTTTATGTTTCTCCTTTCTTACGGTTAACTAAGCAGAGACTCTTTGTGGCTTATATGCCTTAATGTTAAGATACAAATATGATACAAATATGAACGTACCACTCTTTATAAGACTTTCCATCACCTTCTTTGGGTGCATGCGCCTTCATGTAAAAAAGCTGCCTTGCAGAAACTTTATGTTTCTCTCGTAAGATTAAAACCGTAGAACTCAGTTTGTGGCTTCTGTAACGGCGGCTGTGACAATTGGGCTGAAAGTTGATGGTTGAAGGGTCATTACGGGTCTACGTCAAAAGTTTTGGTTGCTCAGCCAATCTTGCAGATGGAGAAGTCATTGCCGGCTGCCTCCAGGAAGCTGGCTTCGAGGTTGTTGATGAGCCTCAGGACGCGGAAATTCTGGTTTACAACACGTGCGCTGTCAAGTCTCCGACAGAAAATCGGGTCATGGACATTTTGAGGAAGGCTCCGGGAGATAAGCGGCTTGTAGTGACTGGTTGTTTGCCTCTGATAAACTTTGAAAGATTAAGGAATGAGGTGGCGTTTGATGGGGTGATTGGTCCGGCGCCGGGCGACAGGATTGTTGAGGTTTTGCGTCGAGTGGCTGCGGGGGAGAAGGTTGTTTTTTTGGGGGATGCTTCTAAGCCGGATTTGTGTCTTCCGCGGGTTCCGTTGAATCCTGTTGTGAGTGTTGTGCCCATCAACTATGGCTGCTTGGGGAGCTGTTCCTACTGCTGTGTGCATTTTGCTCGGGGACGGCTGAGAAGCTATTCTGTTGATGAGGTTGTTGAGCGGGTGAAACAGGATTTGGTTTCTGGCGCCAAGGAGGTGTGGCTGACGTCTCAGGACACGGCATGCTATGGAATGGACATTGGAGCAAGTTTGGCGGATTTGTTAGCACGGGTCTGTGAGGTTGAGGGCAAATTTTTTGTTCGGGTTGGCATGATGAACCCTGATCACGTGCTGGGCATGCTTGATGAGCTTGTGGAAGCCTACACTTGCAGTAAGGTTTTCAAGTTTCTGCATCTGCCTGTCCAAAGCGGCGACGACACGGTTCTTGGGCTCATGAATCGCCGCTACACCGTACAGGAGTTCAAGACGGTTGTTGAGGCTTTCAGGCAGAAGTTTCCGAGGCTAACGCTTTCGACAGATGTTATTTGCGGCTTTCCTGGAGAGACTGAGGCTGCTTTTGGGCAGACAAAAAGGTTTGTGGCAGAGGTTGAGCCTGACGTTGTTAATGTTTCAAAGTTTTTTTCTAGACCAGGCACACCAGCAGAGAATATGGGCTCTCTTCCTCCAGCGGAGGTGAACTGCAGAAGCAGGGAGCTGGCGGAGCTGTCTAAGCGGATTTCTTTCGAAAAGAATAGGGCGTGGATTGGCTGGACGGGAACAGCACTGTTTGATGAAAAAGGTAAGGGGGAGTCGTGGATGGGACGAAACTTTGCTTACAAGCCTGTTGTGGTTAAGGGTGGAGAATCTTTGGTTGGAAGGTTTGTTC
>CAZYJH010000122.1:0-5611 GCA_964647775.1 uncultured Candidatus Bathyarchaeia archaeon | reverse complement strand
GCGGATTATACGGCTACTTCCCAACATATGCTCTGGGAAACATCTACAGCGGACAAATACTATCCCGACTAGATGAGGACATTCAGGACTGGAGGATGCAGGTTTCTGTGGGAGACTTCGGAGACGTTAAGCAGTGGCTGGTCAAGAACGTTCACAGCCAAGGAAACCTCTACAGCCCACCTGAACTCATAAAAAACATCACAGGAAAAGAGCTTACAGTCTACCCTTACTTAGACTATCTGAATAAGAAGTATTCTGGGCTTTACGGTTTCTAGCCGAAGAGGCTAGTCTATGCCCCTTCTCAGGGTACACGCCTAGAATCCAATCAAGTAATCAAACGAACCATTACCAATAAGTAAAAATGGGCATTCTCACAATAAGGTTTAAAAGAGAAAATTTGGATAAAAGCTGTAACTTTGTTGGAGGAACAGGAAATGGTTGAATTTCCAGAGGAAGTTGTAAAGAAAGCGTTCGGCGCTTCAGACGGCAGATGCGAATGCCTGATGGTAGAACATGGACATAAATACAATTCTCAATGCATGAGAGTACTCAGGTGGGACAAACGAGGACAATCTTTCATTGCAGCAGACGGACAGAAAGGCTGGGAAGCACACTGGATAGTGAGCCCAAAAGACGGCGGAAAACCTGTACAAGAGAACTGCGAGATACTCTGCTGGGACTGCTACATCAAGAAGAACAAAAAATAATCACTCATTCCTCTTTTTTGCATCTTTGTCCAGATGCTGTAGGGTACGTTAAGTTTTAGAAAGCTGTTTTAAGCGGTATTAACGAATAAGTGTTACTAGTGGAAACTAGTTTGTGACCGGCAGGGGGTGAAATATTGGATAAGTTTGAGGAGACGATGCAGATGATGTCTAAGATGACGGAAAAGGAGCGAATGAAGGCTGTTGAGGATAACAAGGGTCTCTGTATCTGTCCAGATTGTCCCACATATAATGAGTGCGCCCAAAAGAAGGGCGAAGTATTCTATTGTGGATTGGGTAGAAGCCCAGCATGCGTCACCAAAGAGGAGGGCTGCATATGTCCAGCCTGTCCCATAACAGAAAAGATGGGTCTAACTAACCTGTACTTCTGCACAAGAGGAACAGAAAGAGAACAAAGAGGAATGAAATAGAAAACAAAAGGCGGAACGTCACTTCATTTTTCCTCTGCCTAAAGGAATAACACGCTGAAACTCTTCCAGAGGAATCTCCGTGACACTTCTTGCCAACTCTTCAGAAACTTTAGTGGACAACTGATGCCTCACCTTTTTGGCGATCTGGCTGCTTTTCTGCTCTCCCGGAACAACCTCCACGTAAACTTTAGTCTGATTGGCAATAGCATCTACTGGTCCTCCAACAACCAACATTTCCTCATCGCCAATCTTTACTCCAACAGCAACCCGCAAAGGAACACCGCGAACAAAATTTTTGGTTCCACGAATCATGAATGAGCCCTTCGCGAGGAACTGCCCAGAGGGAGGAGTTTTACTCACCTGATCAGGGTTCACCCAGTAAACATTCACTGCGCCCAGCATTTCCTTCCATGCTCGGGAGTAGGAGGCTGCGAGCTGGGCTGCCTCGTTGATGGTCTGTTCTGGCGCAGTTTTTCCTTCTGTTTTGATGATGACGAAGGGGGCGCCCACTATTTCGGCGTGAAAAACGATGTCGTGGGGTTCCATGTGCCTTTTTATGAGAAGCTCGTTTGTTGTGGCGTCTCTGCCGCCTATCACAAGGAAGCCGTCAGATGAACGGAACCACCTGAACTTCTCGAACCACTCCCTTTTTCTTCGCTTAGCAAGGGGACGATGAGCCGCCTTCGCCAACGACACCTGATTTTTTGCCTCTTCAATCTTGGCTCGGGTCTCCTGAAGGGTCTTCTCGGCGCCCCTAAGCTTCCTTTCAGCCTTCTTGGACCGCGAGTAATATTGGTCCGCATTGGCTTGGATGGAGTGACGGAGGCTGAGGGAGAAAACCTTGTCTTCCACCGAAACCTGAAGAACCTGGTTCGCGGGCTCCAAAGACTGAAAATACACATCCGGAAAGTGCTCGGCTCGTTTTCCATCCTCCAGAAGTGAGGTTATTTCTTTCCAGGATTTGCCTCTTCTTTTCTGTTCCATGACCTTCTGGAGCAGAGACTGGAGGTCTCCGAAGTGCAGGTAAATCAGGTCTCCGATAGCCTTGTTTTTTGTGATCGGCTCCTTCAAAGCCTCTAAAGCTTTCTCTTGTCTCTGAAGAATCCGCAGCTGTCGGGCAACCTCGCTTTCAACGTCGCCTGTGGCTTCGTCTCCCTTCTTCACATCGGTTAGTTTAGCGTAGTAATCGTCAAGGGCACCGTTGAACCTTTCATACTCTTTTCTGGCAAACCCCTCATACTGTTTCAGCGGCACAGGAGTCACGTCAATCCACCCGTTCTTTTCATCACTTACGATACAGGGCTTCATTGTTCCCGAGTTGATGACTGAAAGAAGCCCCTGGAGCTGACTGAAGATGCGCTCAAGTTCCTCTTCTGTCAGAGACGCACACGTCGCCGTTTTGTTGACTTCTGCGCGGAGAAGAACCTCTTCAGCGTAGGTTCCGCTGATGCTCAAAAATTTGGTTAGAGCCCGCACTATCTCCATGTCTCCAAGCTCTCTGATTTCCACAAACTCTTGAAGACTCAAATTAAAGGGGTTTTTTCCTCTTGCAGGCGGATGCTGAAAGGTTTCGCCACGCAGAATGTTTCGGTCCCGCATTCTCTTGTAGGTCATAGCCTGCAATATCTTGCCCTCTGGATCGACTAGGATAACGTTTCCTCCGCCGAAAAGCTCTGTAACCAGCTGAAAGTCGCCTTGCCGCGTCCCGATTTCGGTTACTGCTATTCTTTCGAATTCATGTTGCCGAACCTCTTTGATTACGCCATTGTCTAGGTACTTTCTGAGGCTCATGCAGAAGGCAGAGGGCTTTGTTGGGGTTTCATGCTCGTAGGAGGTTAGGTGGAAACGTTTTCCCGCTTCAATGAGTAGCTGGAGCCGAGGCTGGTTTGGCTTTCGGAGCCTGAGAAGCAGTGTTTGGGTGCCGATTTGGTAAATTTTGGCGACATGAGCGCCATTAACTCGTTCGTTGATTTCTTTGGTGGCTGCGGCTATATCGAAGCTTGTCATTATTTCCTTCAACATTTTCCCCTCAGAGGCGAGGAACCGGCTTCCAGTTTAAGGTGGGAGAGCCTCTTCCATGCTCCTATTCTGTTTTATGTTACTGAATAAAAAGGGTGCCGTCCTGAAAAGATGCTGCACATCATAGGCGGGTAACTGCTGTGCCGTTTCTGAAGCTCTGCAGGTCTATTTCAAAAGCTGCTTTGGAGCTTCTTCCTCAGCGTTGTTTCTTTCGCGGTCTTCTTTTTCGAAAGCTGTGATGTTTTTCTTTTCGGCGGTGTCTGGCAGCGTCCTATTGTCGCCTACACAGTATAGTGCCCATCCTACCAGCCAAAGGGGAATGGTGACAGGTAAAAGAGCGATAATCTTTACTTGATGCCACAGATGCCCTTTACCGTTTGAACTGTTCATGTAATCACACAGTCGATGTTACAACGGAAAAGATGTAAAGTCTTATGAAAACTGGCTACATATCTGCAATCTGAACGGTCTAATCGTCTTTTCACTGAAGCAGCGTGGATGATGATTGTTTCATGTGCCAAAAGGACAGATTCGAGAGGATTTAAGTAACCGACAGGAGAAATAGGTCTGTGAATGCTTTCGGAAGCGAAAGTAAGATAAACCACAAATGAAAAGTTATGGTGTCCAATAAAATGCGGGATTCAAATTGAAGACGCTTAATGTTATTTACGTTCTCAGAATCGGCTTCGGCATCCTCGCCGCCCTAATAGCGACCTTAGTGGTGAACCTCAAAGTAGGCAACCCACTCATAAACGGAATAACAGTCGCATTAGCGGTCTACATTCTCACCTATTACATCCTCAAAATGAGGTTCACTACCAAGGTTGAGAAGCCGACCAAGATTCTTACGATGGGAATAGGCATCTACTTCATCATATTCATCTTCTGCTGGATACTCTTCGTCACCCCGCTTCTTGCGCCACCATTCGCCATGTTCACTAGGACTCCAAACGGAGATGTAGCGGTTGGAGAAACAATAACCTTTGATGCATCAGCCAGCATTGACCCAGACGGAAAAATAGTCAAATATTCCTGGAATTTCGGAGACGGAAACATAGGAACAGACTGGAACACAACCCACATATATACTGTAGCTGGAGACTACACCGTCAGACTAACCGTCGTAGATGACCACGGAATAAGCATCACAACAAACACAACAGCCATCATAACAGTGAAAGCCCCCGCCTAACAGCAACAAAGACACTGCACAGCCTTTCAGAAAAACGGAACATATTAGGCTCCTAATAACAGAAGATTGTTGAAAATAGTCTTTTTTCTGGAAACGTCAGCAGAGCAAATTGAGCGTTTGTAACAGATATAAGGCTCCTCATCATTTACCTGTCACACTGGGGATGCATGGCATGGCAAACACCGTATCTAAGACAGTTTATTTCGAGAATCCAGGTTCCCAAAACACTGAAGAAACACTCAAACTAGCAAAAAAACGAGCCGAAGAACTGGGCATCAAAAACATTGTCGTAGCCTCCACAACAGGCGAAACAGGCGCCAAAGCCTCCGAAGTTTTCAAAGGCTACAACCTAACTGTAGTGTCACATGTTACAGGCTTCAAAAAACCCGACACCAAAGAATTCCTTCCAAAACACCGCAACACCATACAAAACAACGGCGCAAAAACCCTCACAACCGCACACGCCTTCGGCACACTCGGCAGAGCCGTCAACAAAAAATTCGGAACAATCCAAGTCGACGGCATAATCTCAAGCGTTCTTCGCCTCTTCGGGCAAGGAGTAAAAGTCGCCTGCGAAATTACTTGCATGGCAACTGATGCAGGTCTAATCAGAACAGACGAGGAGGTCATTGCAGTTGGAGGCACTGCGGGTGGAGCAGACACTGCTGTGGTTTTGATGCCAAGCAACACGCATGCTTTCTTTGATTTGAAGATAAAGGAAATCGTGTGTAAGCCTCGTCTCTGATTTTTTCGGAGTTATGTGTCTTTTTTGGTATGTTGAATTTTTGGTGCGCGTAACACTTTATCCACACTATGCTTTATTAAGACACAAGATTTAATACTTAGTGGAGAAAATTATTGTATTGGAGAACTCCAATGCAACAAATCAAGGGATTCAACGAGAGAGTCTCATCAGCATTAAAGTCCGCTGGCAGAATTTTCAAGAGGCAGAAACTGAAAGCCATACCTCCAGCGCCTCCACCAAAGCCCTTGCCGAAGGGCTACAAAATCGTTGAAAGATATCCACTTTACGAACCTTTTGCTCACGCCGCGATTGCCCGAAATCCTGTTAGTGGTGAGTATAAGTATGTTCTAGATGAGCTTCGGCTGGATATACTAGAACGAAACGTGTACGATAGGATATTAGAGATACTCCTTGCTGAAATTGCTTCACCTGAACAAGAAATCGAGGACCCTCGACAATTCTTTGTTACTGAAGCTGAAAAGATTGTTGGCAAATACCGAATCAGTTTAGGTTGGTTACC
>CAZYJH010000121.1:0-5626 GCA_964647775.1 uncultured Candidatus Bathyarchaeia archaeon | reverse complement strand
GACATCTACACTGTTCTTGCAATGATCAACGTAATACCTGACGTAGTAAACAACACTTGCCAAACCATTCAAGTCGAAGGTACAGGCTTCGCTGTTGGTTATGAAGGAGGTCCAGAGGACTTCTTCTTCTACATCGACAACTCCATGTATTTCGGCGATGACGAAGACTGGGCTTCTGCCATCAACTCAACCGGTTACATACTAACCGAGTTCGTTGCTGCTGGCTTCAGACCAGGCTTGCATGAAGTATATGTGATCGGTGATTATGAAGGATATATGATGTGGACTGTATTCGCTAAAGACTGCTTCTTGGTTTCAACAGTTGACGACCCAATCGTTGCATACTTGGAAGACATCAACGCAACAGTAGTAGCAATCGATGGCAACGTAGTTACCCTAAATACGACTGTAGGCGAACTGAGCGTTACCATAGATGAACTTGATGCCACAATCACCGCACTTGACGGCACTATCGCAACCCTCTCCACTACTGTGGGAGACATACAGGTTGACCTGACAGCAATTGGCGCCACAATCACTACAATCAACGGCAACGTTGCAACAATCAAAACCGACTGCGGCACAATCAAGACAAGTGTCACAAGCCTGAGCTCTAGCATTTCATCCATATCTGGCGGCATGGCAACAATCCAGACAAGCATTGGCGAAGTCAAAACTTCACTCGCGACTCTGGATACTGTCATAGGAAGTATGTATGGTGACATCGTAAACCTAGATACAGCCATTGGCAGTGTTGAAACTAGCCTAGACGCCCTAGATGCTACCGTAACTACTATGGGCGACAACTTAGGCGACTTAGCAACCATCCAGACTAGCATTGGCACAATCGAAGGAAAGATAGTCGACATCGAAAGTGGTTTGATGACGATTTCAACCGACCTAGGCACCGTGAAAGTGGATCTCGCAGCCGCAAAAACCGACATCTCAGCCGTAGAAACCGATGTTAATGATAACCTGCCTGTTGACATGTTGCCAGTGTGGATCGCAGTGGTCCTTGCACTGATCGCAGCAATCGGCTCAATAGCAGGAGTATTCATTATACAGCGCAAAATAGCCTAAAAAGTCCCCTACGACTAGGGGCAATTTTCCCCTTTTTATTTTTTTTAACTCTTTTAGCGGAAAGCATTTTTTCATTCAGCATCAAATATTGTCCACTAATCTCTTTTGTCCAACTCATCAGCAGCTTGCCTTGGGAAAGCCAAGAAAAAACTCAGAAAAAGCATTGATGAATGTTTATAACATGAAGAAGCAACAAGATATTACGGTGTAGCCTTTTGCAATTTCTAAACTATATCAAAGTTAGGCGGGTTGAAACGCGACCCAGCGACGCATGGTACGACATGAACTTGCGCCAGTTAAGGAGCGGCGAAGTGACCTTTTACGCCGTTAACGACTTCCTTACGGGCGATTGGCTTTTCAAGTTGTGCAGAGACAAAGAAGAGCAAAAGATTCTGGTTAAGGCTGTGAAGTGCCCGGCAGGCATCAGCTTCTCGCAGTTGGAAGGAAGAACAATGGTTTTCCAGGAAAGCAACATTGATGGCATGCTCTATGACGTGATTTCTCTAACCCAGTTGGAAAAGGACGACAAAGTTGGCAGAAAGATTGTCGCCAGCATCGAGGAGGTTCCCGCCATCATCAGGGAAAACTACGAAATCAAATCCTACGAAGAGGCGACTGGAAAAAGGGCGCCTGGTAAATACTTGGTTACTCTCTGCAAGCCAGAGGCTGAGAAAGAGATCATAACCCTTTTTGTGCTTGAAAGAGGTTGGGCGCTTTCAAAGTCTACTCCCGAGGAGAAACTGGAAGAGAAAAAGGCGAAGCTGCCGAAGAAAAAGGCGGCAAGAAAAGAGGTGGACACTGGGCAGGTTTGGTCATGTCCCATCTGCGGAAAGAGCCATCGGTTAGTACACGTAGAAACAGAAAAAGCTGTCAAGCATGAATTACGGAAGACACATTCACAATAGCCCTTTAACTCTTGGAAACACGCTTTTCGTCTATCATTTTACAGATTTTTTCGACAACCTGAACGTTCTCGTATCCCATTTCAGGGGTTACTAAGGGCTTTCCGTTGCCATTGAGGCTGTCCACAAACGACCTGATAATTCGTGTATGAGAAACGCTGTAGTATCTTGGCGTTTTTCTTTTAACTAAAATGTTCCCTAGATACGCGCCCCAAATCCTGAATTGCTGGGACACATTATTGAAGTGCATTATTCCCCGCCCAGGCTTCGAAACAATCAGGCTGCTTATTGGATAGATTCCGGCATGGATTGTGCCTCCAGTGCCGTAGATGTTTGCATGAACGTCGGTTCGGTCATGTCCTGCAGCGTTAAAGCTGATGTGAACGGTTCCGAACTTGTTTTTTTCAGCCTCTAAAATTACCCGCAATTCATCAAATGCCATCCAAGGGTTAGAACCCAGCTTGTCAGTTAGCACAGATTTGATTTCAAGTTCTCCCAGAAAAGCTTGGAGAAGATATATCGGATGAGGCAGGTTTTCTCCGAATCTGCCGCCTGGTAGTTTATGGCACCAATGGTTCTTGTCCGCCGCCATCGCCTCGTCGGGGCTGTGCAAGATTCCAACATCCATTCCCACGACCTGCCCTATTTCTCCTGCCTTAACTCTTTTCATTGCATGAAAAATTGAGTGCTCATAGAGTTGACTGTGAATTATGGTCAGTTTCGCAGATGACTTCTGAAGGGCACCCAGCAGTCTTGCTGCCTCGTCAGTGTTTACGGTGAATGGCTTTTCAACGACTACGTTGCAGCCTGACTTCAGAGCCTCCACTGCTATGTCTGTGTGAAATCTGGGCGGGACGCAGACTGAAATGGCGGACAGGTCTTCGTTTTGGAGCATTTCAGAAAAGCTGGTGTAATGAGAGGGGATTTTCCAGTCTTTAGTGAATTTCTTGGCTGCATCCTCATTCAAGTCACAGGCAGCGGACACAGAGACTCCCGCATCTCTCCATGCATTGACATGTATCCCTGAAATGTATCCGCAACCAACTATTCCTGCGTCCATCACAGCCTTCTCCAGTAGTTTCATCCATAAGCCTATCTAATAAAAAAGATTATCCCAAAAAGCGAAAAACGGCACAAGAATCTTAAGCGCACTAGGCGTGCTTGTTTCCGTTCATTTTTGCCCTATTTTGGTTTCCAGATGCATGTTATAGCCTCTTGGTCGCAGGTTTTGACGCAGGGCACAACGCCGCTTTCGGGTTTGCAGGGAGAACATGTGTACCTGAGTTTTTTGCGCTGCTCCTCTGTGACTGCGGCTACAAGCTTGTCCTCAAGGTCAATAAACATGGTCTCCATCTTCAGGGCGCCCTGAGGACATTTCTCTATGCAGTCGCCGCAGCTGTTGCATTTCTCCGCGTCAATCACTATGTAGTATTCGCCTGAACCGTCTTGATAACCATAATATGTTATAACCTCTATCACCCTCAACGTTTGAGAGATTTTTCGTATAGTGCCTTGGCGTACAGGGCTGCGCCCATGGCGCCGGCGGAAACGGGGTCAAGTCCAGTCTGTTCCAGGTTTGGAACTGGAAGACGTTTTATGCCCAAAATTTCCTCTACCCTGTGCACTATGCCGATGTTCTTGGATTGTCCCCCAGTTATGACAAAGTCTCTTTCGCAGCCCACCTTTTCTATAAGCTCGCTCATTCTGATGGCCATGGCTCTCATGTATGCGGCTAAGACTTTCTCTTTGCTCCATCCCTTACGTAGCAGCCCAACTGCTTCTGTCTTCGCGAACACCACGCAGGTGCTGCTGACTGGTTTGGGGTCCTCGGTTACGCTCAGGGACATTTTGCCCACCTCCTCGATGGGTATCTGCAGCAGGTCAGCGATGACTTCCATTCCTCGTCCCGTGCCTGCTGCGCACTTGTCATTCATCAGGAAAGAGACTACTTTGCCTGTTTCGTCGACGCGGATGGCTTTGACGTCCTGTCCGCCCACATCCAGCACTGTTCTTACTGTGGGTCCCCAGATGTAGTTGGCGCCTTTGGCGTGGCATGCGATTTCTGTGATGGCTTTGTTTGCCATGGGAACGTTAACTCTGCCGTAGCCCGTTCCCACAATATAGTTCAGGTCCTTTGCCGTCATTCCGGTGTCTTCCATTGCCCAGTCCAGTACCTTCTTGGCGCTGTCAGAGCTGTTAGAGCCCGTTCGCATTACGCTCCACGAATACATTTCCCCATCCGCCATGACAACCGCCTTGGAGCCAACGGAACCAACATCCACTCCAGCGGTTATTATTTCAGAGTTCTGCCAGTTTCTGCCTGGCATGACACTGCGGTATTCTTGCCATCTCCAGTATTCCTGTTTTCCTTCTTTGTTTTCCATCTTCCTTATCGCCTCCTCGCTGCTTTTCTGGCGGCGATTAAGGCGGCGCCGACTGCACCAGCGTATAGGGGTTCTTCAGGTATCAGTATTTCTGTTCCCAGTCTCCTCTTAAGAGAGTCAACGAAGCCGATGTCCTTTGCTACTCCTCCGACAAGAATAATGTCTTTGTTTATTCCCAGTCGAAGCACCATGGAGGAGACCCGTTCAGCCATGGCATCGAAGATGGCTCGGGCGATTTCGCTTTTTGGTTCTTCTTTGTGAATCAGGGAAACAACGTCAGACTCTGCAAAGATTACGCAGCTGGCGTTTATGGGGCTTGCCTTCTCTGCCTTCAACGACAGTGAACCCATATCCTCCAGTTCCACTTCTAGTGCTCGTGCCATAGCCTCGATGAATGTGCCGGCTCCAGCTGCGCACCTTGCGTTTACAATGAAATCAACCATGACTCCATTTTCGTCGCATTTCACTGCCCGCGCGTCCTCGGCTCCAATATCTATCACTGTTCTGGCTGACGGAAAAAAGTAGGCTCCTGCTTTTGCGTCTGCTCCCATCATGCTTATTGTGCTGTCTGCGAAGGGAGCCATGTTCACGCCTGCTCCTGTTGCTGTGATGTGCTGTATGTCCTGGCGGGACAGTTTGGCGTTCTGTAGTGCCTCTTGTAAGGATTGTTCAGCTGCTTTGGTGGGTTCAAATCCCGAAAACTGTTGGCTCCTAGCTATTATCTCCTTGTCTTTCAGGATGACCACTTTTACTCTCTGGGTTCCCATGTCTATTCCAGCAGAAAGCATCTCTTCGGTCTCCTCATATGTCCATTCTTGCTTCGAGCATCTCCAAGAAAGCTTCAACTCTTGTTTTCATCTGCCCTACATCTTCTCGGGTGTACTCAGTGTCAAGGTAATAAACGGGAACATTCATTTTGTCGAGGACACGTTTGATTCTGGCGTATTCCATGGCGTAGAGGATGCATCCTCTGACCACATAATAGATTACGCCGTCAACCTTGTACTCTTTGATTCTGTCTATAATCCAGTTGATTCTATCCTCGTTTCCATGCTCTGACGTGAAGCAGGGACACGTGCACGCCATAAGGTATCTTTCGCCTATCGCAGTTAGCATGTCACTCATTGTCCACTCGTCTACTCCAACTGGGTCGTAGAGGATTCTGTCTCCTGAACACTGCTCATCCACAACCACTATGCCCTGCGGGTTCGATTCTTCGATTAGGTTGGGGACCTTCCAGCTGTCAGGCCACAGCATTGG
>CAZYJH010000120.1:0-5660 GCA_964647775.1 uncultured Candidatus Bathyarchaeia archaeon | reverse complement strand
TTTCTAGGAATTTTATTGTGTTGGGGTCGCTTGGGTAGCCGCAGCCTATGTTGCCATGCTTCTTTTGTAGTTGGCAGATCGCTTTGTCTCGTTCCACCTTGGCTATAATAGAGGCTGCTGAGACAACAGGATACTTCACGTCTGCCTTGTGTTCTGACACTATTTTTGGGCTAAATTCTAGGTTTTCTGCGATGTGCTCTGCGAATCGGTCTGCCAGAACGTCGGATGCGTCAACGTAGACTATGTCTGGCTTGAGAATTGATATTACTTTAGCCATTGCCTGAGCTTCGAGGCGGTTAAGTTTGTGAAGTTTTCTTTTGCTTTCGACAACGCGATCAATTTCTGCTGGGGACAGCCATACAGTGTGGTGGATGAGGGCTAGTTCCTTTATTTGTTGGGCAAGTGTTTCGCGTTTCTGGGGGGAAAGGAGCTTGGAGTCTTTGACGCCTAAGTCCACTAGTTTAGGCAGGTCTGCTTCTTCAAACATTACTCCTGCTATTACTAGAGGTCCAATGACAGGACCGCGCCCCGCTTCGTCAACTCCGGATATCAGCATGCTGAAAACCTTGGCTAATCGGTACATCATATGTCAAATGTTTCTTATTTAATGAGTTTGTTGTTTCTGCGGTTCGCGTGAAACCTGATTTAATTAAAATAGCACGCATCCATAGTTTTTGTGGGATAAATCATGTCATACCTGATTGTGCTTATGACCGCCCCTAACAAAGAAGAAGCCGTGAAGATAGTTCGCGCCCTGCTTGAGGAGAAGCTGATCGCCTGCGCCAACATCATAGACGCGGTTTCTTCCTTTTTCTGGTGGCAAGGAAAGATAGAGCAGGAAGAAGAGGTGTTGGCAATAATGAAGTCCCACGAAGACCTCTTCGAAAAGCTGTCAGAGAGGGTGACGGAGCTTCACAGCTACGACGTTCCGGAGGTTCTGGCGCTTCCCATAGTGGCTGGTTCATCGTCTTACTTGGATTGGCTGAAGGATTGCCTTGAGCCGGTGAAGTAGAGTTGGCTAAGAAGCCTGTGAAACGAGCCGAGCAGATAGAGGTTGTCTACGATACTAGACGCTGGACGCTTTTGAGTCAATTACGGACAAAAGCTGTAGACATCATAGAAAAACTAAACGCTTGCCATCTGCGCTCTATTGTGCATGGAAGCATCGCCCGCGGAGACGTTTCAAAAACAAGCGACATAGATGTTTTTCTGCCAGACCCGCCCTCCTCTTTTATCATAGAAACCTCGCTTGAACAGTCCGGTTTCAGGGTTAATAATCGGACAGTTGTGCAGGCTACTCCAATCTATGCCTTGAAGGGACACATCGAATTGGACCCGCAGACCAGTTTGTCGTTTCCTTTGGTTAAGATGCGCCCCGTAGAGAAGGACTTCTACAGGTTTGGAGGCGAAGCGTCATTGTCTTTACTTAAAGAAGAGAAACGGGTTTTGGGTGTGGACAAGCGGCTTATGCTCATAGAACCCACAAAAGAGGGACATGTAGAAAGTGCGGTTGTGGGGAGAGAAGAGGAGGTTGCCAACCGTTTAGGTGTCTCACTTAACACAGTTTTTGATCGTGTTCACGCCCTCATTCGTCGTGACGAAATTGGAAGAACAGGAGTCTTCATCCAAAAAGAAGTGGCTCCAGACGAAACCTTTGAGCAAGCTCTGAAGAATCTCGCATACCAGAACCCAGCAGTACGCAGGCGCATAAAATCCCACAAAAAATAAACACAAACAGCAGGATTTTTCTGGCTAAATTTCACCCCAACCCAAACTGTTTTTTTGATTTGTTGAAACTTAGAACCACTGACAAGCCTAAGAAGAAGAGGGTAAAGCACCAGAAATAGGGGTTATGGAGTGGACCAATAATTTCGTACCAGACACTGGGATTAGCTTCATATCCTCCAGTTGAATAGTAAAAGAACACGTTAAACAGGAAATATCCTCCTAAAAGAAACAGCAGTGCACCAATGCGTTTCAGATTAAGCTGGATCGACTTTTTTTGAATAGCAGGCAAAGTGACAATTAAACCATAGAAAGCCAACAGAAGAAGACCAAAAACGGTCAAAACAAAACTAACCAGATTAGCTGACGAAAGCAGAAAAGATAGCCCAGACTGGACACGGGGGTAGGGAACTAAAACTCCTGCCCAAGACATGGAGTAGTTGAACCAGAAAACTATGAAAAGATAGGCAACACCAGATAAACAAGCCCATTTGCGGATTTCCTTTTCTCCAGCATTTTGAAGAATTTTTTTTCTTAAATTCAGTAAGGTTGGGAAAACAAAAATGATCATTGCAAGCAAGGGCAATCCAGCAACTGAGACATAGATTAAGCCAGGGAGATGGTCGAAATAGTAGAAGGGGTCACCTGAAAGATAGTAGGCGAAAGAGGCAACCACAGTAAGGCTTAAAGAAATGAAATAGGTTGCTTCAAAAAACAAGGCTTTGGTAACTTTCGATTTGATTGAACTTAAGTCAACATCTTTTTTTCGCCAGAACAGAAAACTTGAGTAGACAGCAAAGAAGCCGGCGATGGCTCGGAAAAAGCCAGATAGAAACCCAAAAACGCCTTCACTTCCATAATATAAAATTGCCCACCACCAAGGATCCTTTGCCAGTTGATCGAAAACATAATGGTCAGAAATCAGCCCAACACTAAAAGATAACCCGTAGACGGCAAAATATACTGCATAAAGAAAGTAGGCAAGGGCAACAAGAACAATCCAGAACCTGTAAGAACCTAAAGATTGTTGAAACCAATTTCCCATAATCAACACCTTCAAACAAACCATAGTTGCGTGGTAATTTGTTGTATCTAGTTAGGTGAAACTTTTCACATTTAGTTCTATTCAAGGAACGTTTTGTTCCAATTGTGGAACAACAAAGAGTATGCTGATTGACTTTTAATCTCCAAACCACTGCAATCATATTTGGAGCCTATTAGTCTCCTAATAACAGTGTATTGTTGAAAACAGTATTTTTTCTGAAATTTTCTGTGCTGCACATTTTTTCGAAGTTCACATTTACGTTTGATGTGTTTGGTGTTCCGTTATGCTTAAATATCTGATGTTAACTATATATAACATAGAGTTAGAAATAACTAACAAAAAGTGAGAAATAGCTCATGGAGGAAAAACGATGAAAAACCTGAAAAACATCATCCGTGCTTTAGGAATCGCAACATGTCTAATCGGCGCATATTTGATGGCTTTCGGAGAACCAATCATAGGCGCAGACCACACAGGCATAGCAACCGTTGTAGGCATAACCGGAATCGGCATAATAGCCACTGGCAACACAACATCGTTTGCAGGAAAGAAAAAGGAGGAACCATAAAAAATGACCGATTTTGCGTGGCCAATAATCTTAATCTTGAACGCAGCCCTCGTGCTGCTGGTTGGCGTGCTTGTTCTGTGGAAAATCCATAAAGACAAAAAATCGGGTTACCCCATTCAAGATGAACGCACAACAAAGATTAGTGGAAAAGCAGCTATTGGAACATACTATATCAATCTCGCTTTCATGATATCACTAGCTTTGTTCATAATCTTCGGAACAGAGTTTCTAGATTTGCCTGAACTTGACGCTGGATGGGCCATAATCGCAATAATGCTGGTCTCGGGCATCTCATACGGTCTGTTAAGCTGGTATTACAGCAGAAAAGGCGACCTCTGATGCAGACACGAATCAAGGAACTACGCGCAAGACACAACCTGACACAGGACGATCTTGCAAAAAAGGTCGGAGTACGCAGAGAAACAGTCCTGTACTTGGAGAAAGGAAAATACAACCCTTCCCTGAAGTTGGCGCATGACATCGCAAAAGTGCTGCAGACAACCATCGACGACCTCTTCATCTTTGACGACGAAGACAGCCAATAACCCGACTTTTTTTGCCCTTTTTTCTTCACGTCTGAGGCTTTCAACAAGAACTTTTAAGTTGAATAAACAAAATGAGTGAGTGAGAGGGCAACTCACTTGGACCTGCAAAAAAGAATCGACCTAGTATTAAGAAACACGGCGGAAGTAGTAACTCCCGAAGAAATCCGCACACTCCTCGAAACAAACAACCGCCCAAGCGCCTACTGGGGCTTCGAATGCTCTGGACTACTGCATATTGGCATAGGCTTGGTGTGCTCAGCAAAAATCAAACATCTAGTAAACGCTGGCTTCAAGTATACAATCTTCTTGGCTGACTGGCACTCATGGATAAACAACAAGCTAGGCGGAGACATGGAAAACATCCGCACCTGCGGAGAATACCTGAAACAAATCTTCACAGCCCTAGGCTTAGGACCAGACAAGGTGGAGTTCCGCTGGGCATCCGAGATAGTAAAAAAAGTTGATTACTGGGAAAAAGTCATCCGCATAGCCAAAAGCGTCTCAGTGAAACGAACATGGCGCGCCCTACCCGTCATGGGACGCGAAACAAGCATGACCGACATCGAAACAGCCTGGGTCCTCTACCCCACCATGCAAGCCGCAGACATCTTCGAGATGGACCTGGATGTGGCATGCTCGGGAATAGACCAGAGAAAAGCTCACATGCTGGCAAGAGACGCGGCGGAAAAACTCAAGTGGAAAAAGCCTTCCTGTATTCACACTCCTCTGCTTATTGGGCTGCAAGGACCTGCAACCACAGAAAAAACGTTTGACGAAAACGCGGACCTGAACGTGGAAATCAGCTCCAAAATGTCAAAAAGCATCCCCCAAAGCAGCATACTCGTTCACGATTCAGCCGAAGACATTGCCGCAAAAATAAAGAATGCATACTGTCCCCCCAAACTGGCGAAAGGAAACCCCATACTGGAGTTGGCTAGACTCGTAATCTTCCCAGAAACTGACCTTTTGGTGATACCTCGACCAGCCAAGTATGGTGGTCCTGAAACATTCGAAAGCTTCGAGAGTCTAGCAAACGTGTACAGCGAAGGCAAAATCCATCCCCTGGACCTCAAGAACGGCGTCGCCGAATCTCTTATCGAAATCCTGAAGCCTGTCCGAGAACACTTCCACAGACACCCAGACACGCTCAAAAAAATGCTGAAAATCGAGATAACCAGGTAAAAGAGTTGTCAACAAAAACTGAGAAAAGGCTAGAAAAAATCTGTAAACTTTTAGAAAGGCTGGAAAAACAATCCGCCAAAGGCACCCCAATAGTTGTGGAAGGAAAAAAAGACATCCAAGCTCTCAATAGGCTGGGAATAACTGGCGACATAATCTTGGCGAAAACCTCAGGAAAAACGTTCCTTGATGTTCTCAGCGAAATAGAACAAAAACAAAAACGTGAAGCAATTCTCCTGTTCGACTTTGACCGGCGTGGCAAAGAATGGACTGGACGTATGGCTCGCTGCCTAGAAGGAATAAAAATTACCCCAAATCTGCTCTTCTGGAGAACGCTTTTGGGTCTAGTGGGGCGGGACATCAAAGATATTGAGGGTTTAGCGTCCTATCTTGAGACTTTGAAGAGTAGGAGCGTCAAGTCGTAAAGTATAATAGACACTGAAGAGTTAAAACAGATTCGTCTCAGTTTTCACGGGGACAATATTATGATTGAGGTGAATAGAAACGAAATCAGCACAAACTGTTACGATAAAGTATGTTATTCGCGCCCGATTCGAAGTGGAGGGAGTAGTTGAAAAACCGGACGTGATCGGAGCAC
>CAZYJH010000119.1:0-5684 GCA_964647775.1 uncultured Candidatus Bathyarchaeia archaeon | reverse complement strand
ACGACACAAGCGGCGAAGCAGAAAACACCAAAATGTCAGGGCTCCAATACAAATACCAAGAGACAGCCTTGATTTTAGCCACAAACAGATGTGCAATGTATTGTAGGCACTGTTTCAGAAAGAGGCTAGTTGGCTTGCAAAGTAAGGAAATAATTGAACGTTTCGAAGATGCTGCAGAGTACATAAAACAGCATGAACACATCAACAATGTTTTAGTCACTGGCGGGGATCCGCTTGTGCTCGAAAACGAAGTTATCGAAAAGCTTCTTTCGGTTCTGTCCGACATTCCCCAGCTGAAGTTCATACGGTTTGGCAGCAGAGCGCCAGTAACATTTCCGTCACGGTTTGATGATGACAAGCTGTTAAGAATTCTTTCAAGGGAATCGCGTCCAGAGAGAAGAATATATGTTGTCACCCAGTTTAATCATCCAAACGAAGTAACCAAGCAGTCCATCAAAGCTGTAGATAATCTGATAAAATCAGGCGTAATCGTGAACAATCAAACTGTCTTGCTGAAAGGCGTCAACGACGACCCCATGACATTAGCTCATCTCCTGAACAGGCTGGTGAGCATCGGCGTCAACCCATACTATGTTTTCCAGTGCAGACCAGTCAAGAGAGTTAAACAGCACTTCCAAGTGCCACTCTGCGAAGGCATAGACATCGTAGAAGAGGCAAAGAAACACTGCAACGGTCACAGTAAACGATTCAGGTATATCATGTCACACAGAACAGGCAAGATAGAGATACTGGGCATATTCGACGACGAAATCTACTTCAAGTATCATCAAGCAAAAAACAGGAAAAAAATAGGCGAAATATTCACGAGACCCGTTGACGAAGATGCTTGCTGGCTCGACGACTTCAAACAAGCTTCAGTACACCTGCTGGATGCTGCGCCCTATCTCGTGTAGTATTTGTCCTCTGTAACAGGATATATCTCCAGCGCCTTCACTGGTCCTTCTATTACGCGTGCTGTGTGCCGCGTTTTAGCGGGAACAAACAGGCATTCTTTCTTTTTCAGAACAAGTTTCTGGTCCGTAAACATGAATTCCATCTCTCCCTCTAGAACGACAACCAGATGTTCTACGGGATGGTCATGGAAAGGGATATTCACGTTTTCGTTTTTTAGTTCAAAGTAGTTCAGCGTCAACTCGTTTCCGTGGATAAGCCTCACGAAAACATCCTTGTACAGTTCCTTTGACGATAAAGAATCCAAGTGGAAAGGTAGCATGCAACTCACCTCAGGTCTCTGTATGCTAAGGAAATGAGCACGTTTATGTAAGTTGCGTCCCCGCGTGTAGAAGTCACAGTATTATGATGTTATCCTTTTGTTCATTTGCCGCTGGTTTAGGAAAGGTTTATCTTGATTGAGATGTGCTTTCCCATACACAACGCGTCTGCTGAGAAACGTGACCTCGATGATTTACGACAACTGTAATCGTCCTGTTCTCAACCTGAGAATTTCTGTTACCCAACAATGCGACAAACATTGCCCCTACTGCCACAGGGAAGGCGAAACCAGCCCCACAACAGTCATGACCGTAGACGAGATTGTCCGCATAGTCCGAATAGCAATCAGCCTCGGAATCAGCCGAATTAAACTAACCGGAGGAGAACCGCTTCTTCGCAAGGAAATTGTCAAGATTGTTCAAGACATCAATGAACTGGACGGCTTAACTGACCTGTCCATGACCACTAATGGAGCCTACATGAAAGGCTTGGCTAAAGACCTGAAAAAGGCGGGATTAGGCAGAGTGAACGTGAGCCTCCCCACCCTAGACCCCAACGTTTACAGCAGCGTCATGGGAGGCAACCTACAGGACGCCCTTGAAGGAATCAAAGCCGCAGTAGAAGCCAGAATTCAGCCTGTGAAACTGAATATGCTGGTGCTCAAAAACGTGAATGACGGCGAAATAGAAAGGATGAGCCAGTTTGCTGCGCAGACGGGGACAATCTTGCAGTTGATCGAGTTGGAGCCAATTAACCTCAGCAAAGAATACTATGAGCGCTACCATCTTAGCTTGGATAAGATTGAGCAGAAGCTGGAGATGTTGGCGTCGGAGACAAAGGTCAGAAAGTATATGCAGAAACGGCGGATTTACATTCTGCCAAAAGTCAAAGTTGAAGTTATCCGCCCCATAGAAAACACAGAGTTTTGCGCCAACTGCACCAGAATCCGCGTGACAAGCGACGGAAAACTGAAGCCGTGTCTAATGAGAAAAGACAACTTAGTGGATCTGCTGGCGCCTATGCGGAGCGGAGCTGATGACAAACAACTGACCGAACTATTCCTTGAAGCAGTCAAAAAACGGGAACCATACTATAAGCCAACACAAACAGCCAAGACCACAAACTGAATGTTTTAGTGGATGTATTTTTTCCCCGAAAAACTTAGAACATATGATTCCCTTAAGATAGTAGATACACATCTGAAAGGAAGGAAAACAGGTTGATTGCCAACGAAGAGTCACGGTCTTCAAGTTCCAGCAAATGGAGTTACGCCTTTACAGCAGTTCTTATCCTGCTTATTGTCAACACGGGAGTATTCATTGTGGCTTTTTGGGGGCTTCAAAGACAGCTGGAGTCAATGGAGGCAACCATTACCGAGCAGAGTAACGAAATTCAGGAGTTGCAGAACCGCATCGAAATTCTGGACACGGTTAATCAGACAGGCTTGATGCCATGGTCCACAATCTACAATCAACTCAAGGACTCTGTGGTTCTAATCCAAACAAACCTTGGTTTAGGCTCAGGCTTCGTGTATGACTTGAAAGGGCACATCATAACCAACCATCACGTAATCGACCAAGCAGAAACAATAGAAGTTACCTTCTTGGACGGAAACGTAACCTCAGCCACAGTAGTTGGCACGGACATCTACAGTGACATAGCCGTCATAAAAGTCGATTCCCAAGTCACAACCCTGCAGCCCATAGTTCTCGGAGCATCCTCGGACCTTGCCGTGGGCGACCCTGTCGCAGCCATGGGTAACCCCTTTGGTCTCAGCGACACCCTAACCGCGGGCATAGTCTCGTCTCTAGACAGAACACTGGAAGCAGCAGGAAACTATGTTGTCATAGACGTAATCCAGATAGACGCAGCCATAAACCCTGGAAACTCTGGCGGTCCCTTGGTCAACGTCAAAGGTCAGGTGGTGGGCGTGAACACTGCTATCCAGTCCGAGACTGGCACCTTCACGGGCATCGGCTTCGCTATCCCCTCTGACACGGTTAAACGGGAAATTGACGACCTGATAGAAACTGGCGACTATAAACATCCCTGGCTAGGAGTTTCTGCATTGGACGTGAACATAGCCATTGCGGATGCCATCGGTTTGGAGAAGCCTCAGGGAGTTCTTATCATAGAGGTTACTGAGGGGAGCCCTGCAGACCAGGCAGGACTAAGAGGGGCAAACGCGAATGTTACAATAGACGGGCAGACTGTTCCGATTGGCGGAGACGTGATTACGGGAATAGATGGAGTAGCCACAAGAAGAATGACTGATTTGGTGGTTTATATGGAACGGAACACCAGCCCCGGAGACTCGGTGTTTTTCGAAATTATCAGAGACGACGAGGAAAGAAGCGTGGAAGTGACTCTGGGAGAAAGACCATTACCCACAACATGAACTTTGGTGACTTTAGGCTAACTTTGCAACAATTGGTTTTGTTTGTTTCTTGTTTCCAGCCAGGTACTCTATCATGTCTTCGTCTAGGTCAAGCCAATCCGATAATCCCGCCGCCATTTCAGGGTTGTTTTCGAAGATTATTTTCAGGTAGGGCATAACCTCTTTCATGCTTCGCGTAGCGGAGATGTGGCACTTCTTCCATATCTTAGAGCCAATGGATGTTTGAAGCGCCCGTTCTCCCTTGGTTCTTGACAGCATCTGAATCTTTTCTGGAAACCTGAAGGGAATCCAGCCGGACGATTTGCTTCTTTGCCTAGACACTGCTACTCCTGAGCTCATGAAGTCTACAACGTAGCGTAGCAGGCTCCAGTACTGGGTATCCCTGATTCGTTTTCTGTAGATGTCAGCTAACGCCAGGTAGTCCATGGCTTTTACTAGGTCATGGGGGTCTGTTAGGTGGTAGGGCGTGTTCTCGTATATCCAGTTGAAGAGCATGTCAGGGTCCACGTCGGCGCTGCTTACTGCCTTCTTTGCTTCCCACGAATCCTTGGAGTACAGGATTGTCCGCATAACATCGAAGATAACTTCCTTTCTGTCTCTGCCAGCCAACCACTCCACATCTTCCATGGCGAGACGTGTTTTGCCCTGAGCAAGAGCCTGCAGGTCGTTAACGGCTGATCTGACGTCCCGTCCAGCATGTTCAGCAATAAACTTCAAAACCTCCTCGTCAGCATCTATTCCCTCTTTTGCGCAGATTCGTTTCAGATGGGACACAGTTTCTCTGACTGTGGGATTCTTGAAGGCGATAACGAGGCAGTATTTGCGGATGGTGCTGAAGCGGGTGTTATAGGCGTCGTTGGCTGTGAGGACAATGGGGCTTCGGGTGGTCTTCAAGATGTTTGTGAGTTCTCTGACTCCGCCCCTGTCTTCTTTTCCTGCGATTCCATCCACCTCATCCAGCAGAATTAGCCTGTTCCCGCCAAACAATGTTGAGTACTGGGAGGCGAGACCGGCAAAACGTTTGATGGCGTCTGCTGTTCTGTAGTCGCTGGCGTTCTTTTCAACCAGCTCCATCTTCAGTTCTTTGGCTGAGACTTCAACGGTTACTGTCTTGCCTACTCCCGGTGACCCATGCAAAAGTGCGGCTCGTTTCTTGGGGATTCCGTTGCTCCAAGACTTCAGCCAAGACAGAAACTGCTGCTTCGCGTCTCTGTTGCCCACTATTTCGTTCAAACTTTGAGGCTTATGCTTCTGGGTCCAGGTGGTGGACAAACGGTTAACCGCCTCTCTTCAGCTCGTGACCCGCCTCAGTCAGTCGAGCAAGGAGGGCACTCAACTGAACCTCCACGTCAGCGCCTTGAACCAAACGGAAATCGGCTTCTCCTACGGCTTCGCTGAGCGTCACCTTCCATGAGTCAGGAAGCATAGATTGGAAGATTACTGAGTGTATTTGTTTGATGATGTCGCTTCCAGCCACGCCATACTTCAGAATCATTTCTCTGAGCTTTTTTCTGGCTTCAAGAAAGTCGCCTCTCATGGCAGTTTTTATCATTTCGTTGACGTCTGCGGGGTTGGCTCTTCCAATAACCGAGTACACGGTTTCGGTGTCGATTACTTTGCCCATGGATGCTGCGGCTTGCAGGGTGTTGGTGGCTTTCCGCAGGTCTCCTTCGCTTACTTCGAAGATGGCGGTGTAGCCCTCGTCCAAAATTTTGATGTTCTCTTTTTCGATGATGTTGCGCAGGTAGCGGTCCTGGTCTTCCTTTGACAGGTAACTGAAACGGAAGGGAGCACATCTGGACTGGAGAGGCTCGATGATTTTTCCGCTGTAGTTTGCTATCATGATGAATCGGCAGGTTTCGGTGAAGCGTTCCATGGTTCGCCGTAGCGCCTGCTGAGCATCGGAGGTCATGTTGTCTGCCTCGTCCAGAATCAGTATCTTGAACGGAATTTCTCCGATTGACCGTGTTCTGGCAAAGGTTTTCACTGTTTCTCGGACCATTTTTATTCCTCTTTCGTCGCTGGCGTTCAGTTCCATCAGATGCTCCCTGTA
>CAZYJH010000118.1:0-5766 GCA_964647775.1 uncultured Candidatus Bathyarchaeia archaeon | reverse complement strand
GAAGGTCTATTCAAGGAGTAACAGCAGCCGCTATTTATGTGGCTTGCCGACAATGCGGAGTGGCTAGAACTCTGGACGATATCGCGCAAGCTTCTACTGTAAACAAAAAAGAGGTTGGACGAAGCTACCGTTTCCTATTAAAACAACTCAACTATTTTATTCCACCATTAAAAACTGGCCAATACATAGCTAAATTCTCAAATCAGCTAACAATGGAAGGAAATACTGAAGAGATTGCCCATAAGATTCTTTTTGTAGCCAAAGAACTGAAGCTTACTTCAGGTAGAGGACCTGCAGGTATTGCTGCAGCAGCTAGCTATATTGCCTCCGCTTTAACTGGAGAAAGAAGAACACAAAGAGAGGTTTCAGAGATTGCCCAAGTAACGGAAGTAACCATAAGAAACCGCTACAAAGAACTAGTTGAACGTCTACAGTTTATAATATATCTCTAAAATCAATTTTAAGTAAAAAAAGAAACCACTTCATCATATGAAACATTGGAAGAAGCCATGCTTGAATAATGGCGTGTTTTTTTGGGGCTAAATTTTAACACAGTTTTGTCATCTTCGCTTTTTTGGTTTAAAGTTTATTTCTATGTTATACGCTTAGCATCTTCTAATCAGAACGGGATGACACATTTTGGATGCTGTTGGCGTTGTTGTTGGAATAGTTGTTAAGGGAGACAAGTTTTTGGTTGAGCGCCGTGGTCTGGATGAAGATGTTGACCCGGGGATTGTTTGTTTGCCTGCGGGGCACGTTAAACCCAACGAAAGCCTAGAGGACGCGCTGAAGAGGGAGATGATGGAGGAGCTGGGCATCAAAGTTAACGAGTTCACTTTTGTTTGCAAGAACTTCTATGTAGCAAGCAACGGAGAGAGACAGCATGCCTACTGCTACCTCATCACCGACTATGAGGGGGAGCCTGTCTGCAACGCGGCTGAAGAGATTTTCTGGGAGGACAACATCGAAAACTTGAGCCTAGAAGTTGACAGGAAAACAGTTTGTAAAATGCGAGAAAAACAATGTGGCGGCGCTAATCATTGAACGCCTGTGTGGCTGGGTAAGCCAGGTTACTCACAGTGCCTTCCGATACTGAAACATCTAGCTGTGTGTCGCTTAAGCATTCACGATTTCAGTCTCTTTTTCATAGCCATTACTGGAACAGTTAAACCCGCCAGAACTGTGAGCATGACAATAAGTGACGAAAACTCTGGTATCTCGTATGCGCCTATGTCGTAGCCTTCGCCTTGTGGTCTTTCTGCTCCGTCATAGTCAACTGATGGGGCATCCTCTGAGGTTCCTGCATCGATGGCAATGCTTCCTTCCCGCAGGTGAAGGTTCCAGCTGCTAAGGTCAGTGAAGAGTTCAGTTTCAGGATCGAAAGAGACAAGCGAATGCTGGTCTTGGCTGCTGTATGTTGTCCAGTCTCCCGCTGAAATCTGACTTAAAGAGAACTCATCCTCGTAACCAACCACAATAGCCCGCTCCGCATCATCATTGTGGAAGATGTTGTAATCGCCCCGGTAGTTTGCTGTCCCCGTCTGCTCAAAGACTAATCCAAGGTTGTCGCCACAGGCGATTATACAGTTATACATGTGCAGGTGATCAGCCGAATTCTCAACCCACACATTGAATGAGCCGCCGCCCACAAAATGGCAGTTTCTGAGGGTGCTTGTTCCCGGTTCTCCATCCCAATCTAACTCCACATTAGTGATCTCGTTGTGGTAGCTGAGGCAATCAACAAGCGTTATGTCATCCTGCCAGAGCTTGTATCCACCATTCAGGCAGTCATATGCAGCGCAGCGGCTAAGGGTCGTATCGCGGGCGCTGATGTCAAATCCATCGAAGACATCGTAGACTACGCAGCGGTTGAACACGAAATCATGCTGGGTTCCATGACCAAGCGCAAAGCCGTCCACATTTTGGGTGGGGTCTCTGCAAGTATGGGCAACGCAGTCGTTGAATATTCCGTTGTAGCAGTCTGCACCGCCTGAGGGTGAGGCATCGAACCCATAGAGGGTGAAGTGGTGCAGTTCTACCGAATTGAGTACGAAATCGTGTGCTCCATCTGCAGCCCCAATTCCAAACCAGACATCATGCACTTCACAATCCGAAATTTCAACGTATCCACAGTTTTCCATCCATATTCCAGTGTCCCAGTTACAGATTTCGAGACCGACAAGTTTGATGTACGAATTAGCAATAATGAAACAGGCATCCCTAATTTTGTCGACCTCGGCGCCATCCAGTATAGGCGTCTCGCCAGAATAGGCAGAAAAAACAATGTATCCCTCCACAGAGTTTCCGTCACGTACAGTAGTCGGCTGCTCCTTGTATACGCCGCCTCTGATGAAAACAGTGTCGCCTGGCACCAGAGTCTCAGCGGCATGTTGAATTGTACGCCAAGGCTGATCAACGGTTCCGGGGTTTGTGTCGTCGCCATCTGGAGCAACATAAAAAACTGGGTCAGAGGTTGCGCCGACAAGCTCATAGTTGCCAGTGTATGCAGTTCCTTCTGCTGCGACTGGATATGTGAACCCTGTCGTTGATGTTGTTAAAAGCGTCAACGCAAAAGCCGACATAAAGATTATAGACAGAACCCTATTCCACCCTTTAGGCAAAATTAGTTCACCAAAACAATCGTTCTATGAGATGGCTAAAAAGCGTTATGGTGCACTGAGAAAAACATTAGAAACACAGTTTGTTTAATATATGCCGACGAGCTCAAAAGAGCCACGGGAAGTGCAAAAATGGGTTACATTGAACCTGCCGAAAGACTATCCGAACTGCTGAAGCAAACATATGAACGTCTGGATGCACATGCCGCAGTTGTTGTGCTGCTGAAATCAACCAGTCAGGGCTTTCAGGTTTTGCTTGTGAAAAGAGCTGAAAGAGCCGGTGACCCATGGTCTGGACAGATTGCGTTGCCTGGAGGAAAATTTGACGCTGATGACAAAGATTTGAAGGCGACTGTGGTCCGGGAAACCTCTGAGGAGACTGGAATAAACCTTCTTGTGGGCTGCCGCTTTCTCGGGGCAATGGAGCCTGTGAGGTCAACACAGAAACCTGAAATGAAGATTCTTCCCTTTGTTGTCCTCCAGGAGAAGGAACAAACCATAACACTGAATGAGGAGCTAACGGAGCACTTCTGGACACCACTGACAGAGCTCGCAAAAAACAAAGGAACCACAAAATTTTGTTTCGGAGAACATCCCGCCTACATCATAGAAAAAGGCATCATCTGGGGGCTAACCTACAAAATACTGCAAAACCTTCTTTCGCTAATCTCATCCATCATGAAAAAACAGCCAAGAGCCCACTGATTTTTTTCTGACCGTTGTTCCCTGCTTGTTTGAGAGGTATCACCTGCTATTTTTCGAAGCTGTCTAGGGCGCTGGAAACGCGTCTCAAACATTCCATTGCATTTTCATAGGTTGGGTATCCTTTCAGTCCGCATTCAGGTCCCGCGTACAGAACTCTCGCAGCACCGAACCTGTCAATCACATATGCCAGCCGATTCTTCATTGTGTCTACAGTTTCAAGAAAGGTTTCGGGATTGATTCGTCCATGTTTAATGTCTGTCCAGGCGTCAGCAACCCTCTCATTCAAGTCTGACTCAGCCACTTTTTCTCCGGAATCTGCAGCAAGCCTTTTTTTAATTAAAGCATCGAAGTCGTTGATTGCTACGCTGGCCTTCAGAAACTTATCTCTTGACTCCAGCAGTTCACAGGTTTTTTTCATTTGGATGAGGGGGTCATCAACATGCGAATCGATCACATCCAAGGAGTCTGCATCCCAGAAAAGCGGGTTTGATGTGCTGTGAAGATGAATCATGGTCTGGGCGTTCTTGGATTTGATTTTGCGGAAAATTGTTTCCCAAGCGTTTAGAAGGTTTTCTCTTCCGCTGGAGCCAAAATCGATTAATGGGTCATCCACGAATCCGAAGAGCGGCTCATCCACTGAAACTAAACTTGTTTTGCCGTGTTTGTTGCTGAACAGGTTCCTCTCCAGCAGTTGCGTGATAACGTTTCCGAGCCTGCTGAATGTATTTTCGTCCCTGTAAGGAAAAAATGAGGCAAGCGTGTATGGTCCTGTAACACAAACCCTGACCTCGAAAGGCTCCCCCGCCTGCTCCTGAATCATCTGCGAGTTCGCTTCTATAGCCAAAACTTCGGCAACTCGACCTCTATCTGACTTCAGAGAGGGTGTCGCAGTTTCCAAGTAGCCTGCATCAAGTTTTTCTATTCCCTCCATCATCGATAGAAACATCTCGTTCATGTCCCTGAATTGGGGATAGTTTGGGACATCGATGCCAGCGCGGATTTTGTCGAGAAAACTTTCAACCACTAGTTTCTCGAAATGTTTGGCTGTCTCGTCCTTTTGGTTGAGGCTGAAACGTTTTGCTCCATCCAGAAACTGTTCAGCACTACCAACCTGAGGTAAGCTGCCTGAATCACACGTTTTTATCATTGAACTGCCTCCCCTCTTTTAACATGTTTTTTGTCTAGGCTGTTTTAAAGTGTTCCCACCCACGAGCCTCTATAGAAACAGTTTTCTTATCTGTTCTTAGCAGAAGCTGCCTATCTTTTGTGACTAAGCCAATTTTTATTAGACTTCCTCCCACCTTTTCCACAGCTGTTTTTGCTTCTTGCCAGAGCCCTGGTTTGATGGTTACCACAAGCTCGTACTCCTCTCCCCCATACAAGGCAAGTTCCGCAGAGTCGAAACCGTGAATCTCCGCGAACCTTTCTGCTTCAGGCGCTACCGGAAGCTCATCTATAAGAAAGCCTACGTTGCTTGCTCGTGAAATTTCGTGGATGCTCCATGCCAGTCCGTCGCTCGAGTCTATGGAGGCTGTTGCCGCCTTCGATTGAGCCAGAGCTATTCCCTCTTTGACTTTTGCCTTGGGCATGAGAACAGAGTCAACAAGCTCCCCCCTATCATCAGAGGCTGAAAGCCCGTTCATCAGAATCTTTAGTCCAGCGGCTGTTTTTCCGAAGAAGCCAGTCACTGCTACATAGTCTCCGGGTTCCGCGCCGCTACGCTTAATCAGCTGATCCTCTTTGCACACTCCCAATGCCATGCAGCTGATGACCAAGTCAGAGGCTTCGTTTGTGTCTCCCCCTAGTATGTAGGCGTTGTATTCGCGGGCGCCAGCGTTCAGTCCTTTGCCGATCTGCTGGATGTCCGCTTTTGTTATGTTTGGGGGTACTCCGATGGATGCTAGAATGGCGAGGGGCTGTGCTCCCTTTGCTGCCAGGTCGCTTATGTTCATTACTGCTGCTTTGCGGGCGGCTTGCCAGAGGCTCATGGTTCTTGGGACATCTGTTTTTCCGACAAGCATGTCCATGTTTATTACTGCAAGTTTGTCGGCTCCAAGGTCTACTGCTGAGGCGTCGTCTCCGAAGGGAAGGGGCATGTGCGGCATTTGGTCTAGGCACTCTAGAATTAGTTCGATGATTTTTCTTTCGCCCAGCTCCTTGACTGAATCCAACTTGGGAACCTCTGCAGGTACTATTTGCTTCTGGGCATCTTAAGAGTACCTGTCATGAGCTAGATGGAGTTAGAGGCATTAACGCCAGTGTAACATACGATTATTGCTGTCGGTGGACTGGAATGAAACGGGTCTAATTCTGAAAAAGACTTTTATAGTTTATGACGCGCTGAGAGTATCAGAAAAACGTAAAAAGGTTAAAAGAGATGGTTGATGTGACTGTTTCTGTTGTTGAAGCAGCAATTGTTTCAATTGTTCCATCTACATCAATA
>CAZYJH010000117.1:0-5767 GCA_964647775.1 uncultured Candidatus Bathyarchaeia archaeon | reverse complement strand
TAAAAGCCGTTCTTGTGCCCGAGATGCTGAAGGGCTACGTTTTCATCGAAGCAGATGGACCCCACTCCGTAGAAAAAGCCATCGCCGGAGTCAAACATGTCCGATCCCGAGTCCCCGGCGTTGTAACATTTCCAGAAGTAGAACGATACATCGTCATAAAACCGGTAATCGAAGAACTGGACGAGGACGACCTCGTCGAAGTTGTTGGAGGACCCTTCAAAGGAATGAGAGCCAAAATCACACGGGTCGACAAAGCAAAGGAAGATGTAACCCTTGAACTTTTGGAAGCTACATTCACTTTACCGATCACAGTTCACGCAGACTACGTGAAACTTGTTGAAAAAGCCAAAAAGGAAGAATAGAAACATGGGCGAAAAGAAGATTGTTGAAGCCTTGGTTAACGGTGGACAAGCTACTGCCGGACCTCCTCTTGGACCCGCGCTTGGTCCTTTGGGAGTCAACGTTCTAGCCATAGTTAACAAAATCAATGAAATAACGAAAGATTACTCTGGCATGAAGGTGCCGGTGAAGATCAGCGTTGACACCGATAACAAGGAGTTTGAAGTAACCGTAGGAACACCTACAACCTCAGCGTTGCTTGTCAGCGAGTTGGGAATAACTAAAGGCTCAGGAACCCCCAACACCCAAAAAGTTGGCGACTTGACAATGGAGCAGGTTGTGAAGATTGCTAAAATGAAGAGCGCCGACGTTTTGGGCAGAGACCTGAAGGCAGCCGTCAAAGAGATTTTGGGCACTGGCGTCAGCATGGGCGTAACCGTTGAAGGCAAAGACCCGCGGGAAATTCAGCAGGAAATTGTTGAAGGAAAACATGACGCCTTACTCACCAAATAGGCTTAAAAGTAATAAGATTTTTATAACTGGCTCTTGTACGTCATTGGCGCGAGGTTCATAGTATGCCGTTGAACATGAAAAACCTCCTTGCTGCAGTGAAAGAGGTTAAAAGCAGCTCTAAAGAACGGAAGTTTTCCCAGTCGATAGACCTCGCCATAAACCTGCAGAACATTGACATGAAGAAGCCTGAAGGCAGAATTCAGGAACGCATCGAACTGCCGCACTCTGCTGGAAAGGAAGTAAAAGTCTGTGTCATTGCCACAGGCGAGATGGCGCTCAAAGCCAAAAAGGCAGGAGCCAACTTGGTCATCGAAAAAGCTGCCCTCGAATCTTTAGTGACCGATAAGAAAAAACAGAAAGATATCGCCAAAGACTATGATCAGTTCATAGCTGAGGCTCCCTTGATGCCGCTTGTGGGCAAGAGCCTTGGTGCTTCTCTTGGACCCAGAGGGAAGATGCCTACGCCTGTGCCTCCCAACGCTAACATAGAGGAGCAGATTGAGAAGCATCAGAAAATCGTGTTTGTGAGGCTGCGGGGGCAACCCGTTATTCAGTGCCGCATAGGAAACGAAGCGATGACTGATCAGGAGATTGCAGACAACATTCAGGCAGTTGTGAGGCGAATCGAAGTAAAACTCAAGAGAGGAATCAAAAACTTCAGGTCAGTTTACCTGAAAACGTCGATGGGTTCCTCAATTAAGGTGACTATGTAGGGAAACGTTATGGTGGTCCGTCAATCAACTCTGTTAAAGGCTGACAAAGTTAAAGAGCTAACAAGCTGCCTGTCTCAGTACAATTCGGTGGCTATCGCTAGCCTAGAAAAAGTGAGGTCTGCCAACCTTCAGCAGCTGAGGAAAAAACTGGAAAAAAGCGCCTACATGCGTGTTGTCAAAAATTCTCTTATACGACGGGCTGTTTCTGAATCCAAAAACAAGAATGGACTAGAAACTCTTGAGGAATACTTGACAGGACCTAACATGTACCTTTTCACCAACCTGAACCCCTTCAAACTTGTTATTCTTCTCGAAAAAAGCAGGGTAAAGGCGTCAGCTAGGGCAGGCGACTTGGCTGCCTTCGATGTTGTGGTGCCTGCCGGCAACACTGGTTTGCCTCCGGGTCCGATCATCAGCCAGTTCACTGCCGTGGGTTTGCGTACCCGAATAGAATCGGGAAGCGTCTATGTGTCTAAAGACACTTTGGTCGTCAAAGAGGGCGAGCCTATAAGCGCTCAGCTTGCAAGTTTGCTTTCGAAGCTTGGAATCAAGCCTGTGGAGGTTGGGCTCAGCCTAAAGGTTGTTTACGATGATGGCGTGATTCTGACTGAAGAAGACCTGAAGGTGGACATTGACGCGGTTCGGCGAAGCGTTGAAGAGGCTTATCAGTTTGCCTTCAATTTGAGTTTGGAGGCGGCTATTCCTCTTCCAGAAAACATCAATTATCTTCTAAGTTTGGCGCATCAAAAAGCCCACAGTTTGGCTTTAGCCGCGGGCATAATCAACGAGGACACTGTAGCTGACCTTGTCAGAAAGGCTAACGCAGAAATGCTGAGCCTAAGCAAAAAATTGGATGAAATCGAAAAAAAGGATGCGTCAACAAGTTAGATTTCAGAAAAGTTGAAAAGTAAGTATGTTGGAAAAGATGGAGGGAAACGAATATGGAATACGTATATGCTGCAATGCTCCTGCACAAAGCTGGAAAAGAAATAAACGAAAAGAACGTTTCTGAAGTTCTCACGGCAGCCGGCGTAACTGCTGATGCTGCTCGGGTTAAGGCTTTAGTGGCGTCCATTGCCGAAGTTGACATCGAGGAAGCAATCAAAGCTGCTCCTGCAATGATGGCGGCGGCACCAGCGGCTGCAGCTGCGGCACCAGCCAAGGAAGAGAAGACGGAAGAAGAAAAGGAAGAAGACGAGAGCAAGAAAGAAGAAGCAGCAATGGAAGGTTTAGGTTCCCTGTTCGGATAAACGGCTTTTGCTCCGTTTTCCTGAACATTCGGGAGGCTTTGCCTCTCTTCTGTGTTCTTTTTGTTTTTCGTTGTTTTCTTAGCTTCTGCAAGTTTAGTGTTTACTGAACTAGTTTACGTTATGGATATTAGGTACTTTTGACCTTTTAGGCGCCATTTAACTGGCTGTTGTTGTGTTCCTCGATAAGAGAGTCCATATTTTGATTTTGATTTGTTTTTTGATTAAATTTTGTTAATGGTTTGAATGCCCATCAGTAAGGTGTGTTCTAAAAGCTGGACTTATACCTGAGCTTATCCTTTTGAATTATTATGAGACCTGTCCCCCAGAACATCAGACATTTACTTGAAGCCTTATCTACTGCTCTCCTGTTCGGCATGCAGAGCATATACAATATGGGCATATTTTTTGGATTTATGACGATTCCGCTACTGCCCTATGTCTGGCATGTTCTCACTGACAGCAACTATGCTAACGCCCTAAGGTTTAATGCTGAATTCATGCTTTTTGCTTTTGAAAAAGTCTGGGTTGGCAGGATAATCGCTTTTGTCGGTGTTGCTGTTCTCTTGGTTGCTGCGGCGCAGTTTCTTTGGAGCCGCATTAAGGGAAGTGGGCTTATCCAGTCTGGCTTGTATTCCCGAATTAGGCATCCTCAGTTCACAGGAATCATCCTCATTACTGTCGGGTTGATTGTGATGATCGCAACTTGGGGAGATTATTATCCGCGTAGCAAGCTTCAGGACATGACCGTGTGGCTGCTGCAGGTTCTGGGGTACATAGCAATAGCAAAGTATGAGGATTGGAGTCTTCTGAAAAAATTTGGGGACAGCTACCGCCAATACCAACAAAATGTTCCTTTCCTGTTTCCAATAAAACCCCCGAAAAGAATCCCAGAAACACTCTTCACAATATTGATAGCCGCCTTGATTTGGGCGGTTCTTTTGGCTTTCCCTTTCTACAATTATTTACGCATCACCTGAATGCCTGCCGTCCTCTTCAGCAAATTTGACTTTTCAGGGCTAAACAGAAAGTATGCACACCAGTTCAATGGATGGAACAGTTACAGTAGGAATATTAAGCAGTTTTAACCAAAACCCTATCTATGGTCATAGATTCGAAGAAGCTAAGGACGCTGTTCTTGGATTTTTTTAGTGAAAACAGTCATAAGCTGATTCCTAATTCTCCCCTTATCCCAGAGTATGACCCCACAGTCCTTTTCACTCCCGCTGGCATGCATCCGCTTATACCCTACTTTTTGGGGCAGCCTCATCCGCTTGGAAAGAAGCTTGCCAATGTCCAGAAATGCTTCAGGACTGGAGACATCGAATGTGTCGGAGATAGTTCCCACCTGACCTTTTTTGAGATGCTGGGCAGCTGGTCATTGGGCGACTACTTCAAAAAAGAAGCCATCCGCTTAAGCTACGAGTTTCTCACAGACAAGCGGTGGCTTAACTTGGACAAGAAACGGCTGTCTGTGACCGTGTTTGCGGGCGACAAGGATGCTCCAAAAGACATGGAGAGCTGTGAGGCGTGGAGCGCTATGGGCATTCCTGACAGCCGCATCGTCTTCCTGTCAAAGAATGATAATTGGTGGGGTCCAGTTGGCGACACGGGACCCTGTGGACCCTGCACCGAAATGTTCTTTGACACTGGAAAGCCGCTGTGCGGTCCAGAGTGTAGACCCGGCTGTTCGTGCGGTAAGTATTTTGAGCTTTGGAATGACGTTTTCATGGAATATAACCGGACTCCCTCGGGCGGCTATGAGTTGTTGAAGCAGAAGAATGTTGACACGGGGATGGGTGTGGAGCATACTGCGGCGATGCTGGAGGGGAAGGAGACCGTTTTTGGGATTGCCGCCATTCGTCCAATAGCCCAGATGGTGGAGGAGATTGCCTCAATAGATGTGCCGACCCCTCTTCAGGAGCGGTCTATCCGAATCATCACTGACCACATTCGCGCCTCAACATTCTTTTTGGGCGACGAGCGGGGAGTCAAGCCAAGCAACGTTGACCGAGGCTACGTTCTCCGTCGGCTGATCCGTCGGGCAATAAGGTTTGGGCGCCTAATCGGAATCGAAAGAGACTTCCTGACCGACCTTGCCGAACTGGTCATAACCATTAACGAGCCGGAGTATCCGCTGCTCAGAGAAAAACAAGCCAGCATATTTGAGGAGCTAGGCAAAGAGGAAACCAAGTTCAAGAATACTCTGGAGAAGGGCTTGAGGAAGTTTCAGCGACTGGCAGAAACCAGCCCAAGAATTGACGGAAAGAACGCGTTTTTGCTGTTTCAGAGCTTCGGGTTTCCCTTCGAGTTGACGAAAGAGCTTGCCGCAGAAATCGGAGTCCAAGTCGACGAACAGGAGTTCAGGAACGAGTATGAGCGGCATCAGAAGGTTTCGGCTGCGAGTGCTAAGAAGCTGTTCAAGGGCGGCTTAAGCGACGCCTCAACTGAGACCATGCGGCTTCACACCGCAACGCATCTGCTGAATGAGGCGTTGCGGGTGGTGCTGAAGAAGAAGGATATTTTTCAGAGGGGCTCAAACATCACTCCTGAGAGGTTACGTTTCGACTTCAACTTTGACCGACCGCTGACGTCTGAAGAAATAGCAGCAGTAGAGAAGCTGGTTAACGAGCAGATACGCAAATGCCTGCCTGTGGTCAGAAAAGAGATGACCGTGGAGGAGGCAAAGGCAACAGGCGCCCAGGGAGTCTTCGATGAAAAATATGGCGACACAGTGTCAGTTTACAGGGTAGGCGACTTCTCGTCAGAAATCTGCGGCGGACCCCACGTCAACAACACATCTGAACTAGGCACCTTCAAGATAAAGAAACAGAAGGGCATCGCAGCCGGAGTCAGAAGAATACGGGCAGTGCTTGAGCATAAAAAGGGGAGCTAACACGGCTTCATAAATCGATTCGTGTTATTTTCCCCATTTTTCGTCATGTTTCTTCTTTT
>CAZYJH010000116.1:0-5768 GCA_964647775.1 uncultured Candidatus Bathyarchaeia archaeon | reverse complement strand
CCAAGAATGAGGGTGATGTTGGTGATGCAGCTGCCGAGCAGGTTTCCAAGAGCCATATTGTAAAGTCCCTTTTTGAGGGCTTGGATGGTTGTTGCAAGCTCAGGCAAGGAGGTTCCGAAACCGATGATGGTTGCGCCAATAATTGATGTAGGCAGACCTATGAAGCCCGCAATGTCAACAGAACTGTCCACTGCAAACTTGGAAAGCACTATTATTAGTGCAGCACCCACCAAAAATTTGATGCCCACAACGGCTATGTTTCCCTCTTCCTGCTGTTGGGGCGTCTCAGTGAAGTTAGTGCTTTCTGTTTTGCGGGAAACGGTCACGCCGAAGTAGGCAAACAGAATCAAAAGCACGATCCCAAGAACTGGACCTAAACTGCCCCTTTGGACAATAAACAGGGGAATGATCGAAGAAATGAAGAGGAATTGCACAAGCTCTTTTTGTGATTGCCCTTTGATCATCACCTCTTTTCTGCTGATAAGTATTGCCAACCCAAGGATTATGGTGAGGTTTGCGATGTTTGAGCCCAGAACGTTACCGACTGAAAGTCCGCCTTCTCCTGCAAGGGAGGCGACTGTGGAGACTGAAAGCTCAGGCAGCGAAGTTGTGATGGAGAGTAGGATGAAGCCTGCAGCCATTTCTGATAGTCCAAGGGCTTTGGATATAGCTAGCACGTATCTGATGATGCGGTCGCTGATCAGCATAATCAGTAGCAAAGATGCAGCCAAAATGGGTATGCTGTAGAGTATCATCTGATACGCACCATCCACGGTTAATATGGTGTTGAGCGTTGAATGCTTTTAAAGATTATAGTAGATATAATTTGGATTAGAAAGGATGTTTCTTTATGAGCCCGATAGATTTGCTTAATTCCATAGGCGACTGGGCAATAACGAACTGGCCTAACATCGTGTTTTCTGTGGTAACAGTCATTGCAGGTTACATTCTCATCAGGCTTGTCGCGCGGGAGATAAAGTCTCTTAGAACACAGAATAGGCTAGAGCAGCACGCCGCCTACACCTTGAACCGAATCCTGAAGTGGGTCACAATGCTTGCGATTTTCTCGATTATTTTGGCGCAGTTTGGAATAACTTTGGGTACGATTTCTGGGCTGCTAACCGTAATCGGAGGCACCATCCTAGGTTTCGCATCGATTAACACTCTTGGAAACACCATCGCAGGCTTAATAGTTATGACCAGCCGCCCCTTCAAGGTTGGAGACAGAATAGTCTTTAACGGTCAACTCGCAGACGTGGAAGCAATCGAGTTAATCTACACCAAGATGCGTACTCTTGACAATGTTCTGGTTTCAATTCCAAATCAGGAACTGCTTAAGGCAGAGATAGACAATTACGGAAAAAAGTCTATTGTCCGCCGAGGCTGCGCAATCACTCCTGGCTATGAGGTTTCTTCAGAGCAGGCGGAAAGTGCGTTGATGGATGCGGCAAGCAGGTTGGTGGAGATGAAGGATGTTTTGAAGAACCCAGAGGCGTACGTTTGGGTTACAAAGTTTGGAAATTTTGCTGTTGAGTACACGCTTTATGTTTTCATAAATGATATCAAGCGTATGCCGCAAATAGATTCTAACATTAAAAGAACGGTTTTAGAGTCCTGCAAAAGGCATGGAATAGACATCAGCACGCCGACGATTATCAGAAGCCTAAAAGACTCCTAATGAATAAAGTAAGATTGGTCTCGCGGGTTGCTTCGTGTATTCAGCCCTTGTAGAATTCTAGCTGCGTTGATAGAGTTTGGGGAGAATGTGAAATGGGGCATGCTCGCTTTGGGTTATGTTATATAGTACAACTTTGCATACACCAAGTCTTATAAGGTATCCGATGCACAGTAATATCCGGGGAGATTCCGAGGCACGCAATCCTGACGAAAATGTCTCGGCATAATTAGTCTGGTTGTGTATGTAATGATGAAGAAAAAGAGTTCAATTTTGATTATTATGCTCATACTCTGGGCGCCATTGTGCTTCTCGCCATTTACGGTCGATGCAAACCCAATCATAGGTTCCAGCAGCGCAAACTTGGAGGCGATTGCAGATGCTTACGTGAATGCCTCAAGCCCAGCAACAAATTACGGCGACGTAAGTTCCATGTACGTTAGCGCCAACGCGGAACTGGACTACATCTACGTCATGTTTGACCTGTCTAGCATACCTCCGGGAGCCCACATCATTTCAGCCACACTCAGAATGTATCTTTCGTCAACAGGCGGAGACATCTATGGGCTCCCTGCGGACAGAATTGGCGCATATTACTGCTCAGACAATTCTTGGACTGAACTTGGAATCACGTGGAACAACAAGCCAACTTTCAGCTCGGGACCTACAGCCACATGGTCATTCTCCCTAATCTACACGTATAAGGTATACAAATCGTGGGATGTAACAGCCGATGCAAAGACCGCCTTTTCATCAGGTAAGTTAACTGAGGTTCTGAAGTTTTCGGCAAAAACAAGTAATGGCTATGCGATTTTTGGGTCAAGGGAAGGCGTCATGCCGCAGCTAGAGGTTGAGTATTCAACAGAGCCCGTTTGTATGGTTCATTTGGAATCTAATCAGGATACAGCGGCTACCAACAGTTTGGGGATTACAACCATTGCTGACTATCCGTTTTCTCTTCCAAGCGACGTTGAGGTTATTGCCGGCGATTATCAGGTGATGTACAGTGGAGGCTACACATTTATGAGATGGGAAACTAGTGGCGGCGTCAGCGTTTCCGATGCATACTCTTCAGCCACAACTGTAACCGTTTCGGATAACGGAACTTTGAGGGCTGTAGGAAACGTGAATCAGCTAGAGTACTCTTATGATTGCGGCGATTATGCTTCTTACGATTCATGTGATGCAGGATGCATAGATGCTGTCAGGTTTTCTCCACTGGTTTCGGGTCAACTTTTGATGGCTCGTCTCTACATGGAAAACGTCTACTCATTCTATTCAAACAACTTTTACGTTCACGTCATGGACGAAAACCGCGATGACATAATCGCGCCTTTTGAGCAAACACCAACCTCTGAAGGCTGGTTCAATGTGGATCTTTCATCTTACGGCATCAACGTGAATGTGGGAACAGACTTCTACATTGGAATGGAGTGGATAAATGATGATACCCCAGATCTTGGACATGATAACGCTGAAACTTCTGGGCGGAACTGGAATTGGAATGGAACAATGTGGGATGAGATAGACGACAACTTCATGATAAGGGCTGTTGTGGGCACAGCAACCGCTGATTACGCAACAGTTGACCACACAATAAATGTTGATGGAGCAGATTTTCATGTTACAACCAAAAGCAACTCAGAATTTTCGGACTGCCAATTAATCATAGAATACAGGAAACTTGTTTTAACTGTTGCAGAAACTTCAGGCATTTACGGGTTCTGTGACGTCACTATACCAAACCAGATGCTCGGCGGTCCCTATGATGTTATACCAGACGAGTCTCTGGTGATTGACGATTTTTCCTTCGATGACAACGGCACACATACGGTGCTTCATTTCATATATCCCCAAAGCACAAGCAGCATTGAAATCACAGGCTACTCGGTCGTCCCTGAAAGCTTATCGGCAATAGTCATGCTGATTTTCATGTTCCTTGTTTTCATAGTCTTTGCATTGACGAAGAAGAAGTGACACAGAAACGGAAGCCAACAGAGGAACCTGAATCTCCAACAAGCGCAGATTCTTGGATGCGTCCACAGCTGCAGAGAAGAGGGAAATGTGAATTTTGCCTAGGTAAACTCTATTAAGGCTATAGCTGCATATTAGGTAAATGACATGCCAAATGAAGGTGAAGCGTGAATGAAGCTTGTAACAGTTCTTCTTCCAGAAGCCTACTTGACTGGGCTTGACGAGCTTGTGAGGTCCGGAATGTACCCGAGCAGAAGCGCAGCTATCAGAGCAGCAGTAAGGGATATGCTGAAGAAGGAATTGTGGGCTAAGCGCGAATAGGAAAGCTGCATCACCAACAATACACGTGCGCACTAATCTGTGGCACTCTGATTTTTCAGGAAAAAGCTAGTTTTTAACAATCTTCTGTTATTAGGCTTCTAATATGATTCGTGGGTTTTGTTTGTGTCTTTTGTGGGGTTTGTGCGTAGCGTTTTTGTTTGACAGAATACATGGTTTCTGCCGTCGTAATATTTAATACTTCGGTTAGAGATAAATAATCCAACAAAGAACGGTTAAGTGCATGTTTTCACCATCAAAACATCGGAAAATTCTTGCTGCCTCTCTCTTCATTTCGTTACTGCTTCTCCTATCCAACAGCTGCCATGCAGAAACATACACCTACAGCTACAAACTACTGGACAGCCCAGACGGCGACACAACCTACCGCCTAACAGTCTCAGTAACTGAAACCCTTTACGAATACTACAGCAGCCAAGACCACAACCTCTACAACTTCGATTTCTCCAAGTTCGTGACGCCAGATGCTCTGCAGCCAGTGGCGGATGACCTGTGGAGCATCTACAGCAACCAAGAAGACTTCGCTAACGGCGTCCTCATGATAGTGCATCAGATACCCTATGTGGAGAGTTCCCCTCAGAAGTTTCCGGTAGAAGTCATCGCCGAGAACGAGGGAGACTGTGACCTTTTCTCGTTGATAGCGGCTTCCATAATGAAGGCTGGGGGACTTGACGTGGTTCTGCTTCTTCTAGAAGACTACGAGCACATGATGGTGGGGGTTCATCTGCCCGAAACCCCAAAGGACGCTCGGACTCAGGTCCACTTTTACACCCATGAAGGAAAGGAATACTACGTGGCAGAGACCACAGGCGACAACTGGGAAACGGGCTGGCGAGTCGGCGAATGCCATGAGAGCCTTCAAAATGCGGCAGCAAAAGTAATAACAATAACAGATAATGGGGAGTCGGCTCCGGGGCAGGTTTCATCCAGCTACGTCAAACCTGATTCCGCGTCAATTTATATGATGCTTTCCACGAATTTTGCCCTTTCTCAAAAAGAGGTGCAGATAACTGGGACGCTTTCGCCTTCCTTAGCTGGAGAAACAGTTACGTTATACGTCAGTTCCTTTGGCTCAGCTATGAGTATGCTGGCGAAGGTTGAAACCGACGGCAGCGGACACTACGCTTACACATGGGATTCTCCGCCCACAGGCGTACACACCATCAGAGCCAACTGGTCAGGAGACGATGACTACAGCGGCGCAGACAGCAGCACATCCAGACTTGTAGTCGTATCCTCCGAGTATCTGATGCTCGGCGGCATTCTGCTCCTCTTTTTGGTGATACTCCTTGTAGTGAGTTTGGCAACACGCGGCGGAAAAACGGACAACCAAGAAGCCTTCAAAGAATGGGATTTAGACTACAGCCCAGATTTTTGAAAAACTTATCTAACAGAAAAAAGAGCATAAAATAGTAAGCTACAGGAACGACGGAGCCATGAACCTGAAAATCGATTCAGAACTCAAAACCTGCTTTCCGGACCTAACAGTTCTCACACTCCACATCAAGGGCGTACAGACACAAAAGAAGAGACCTGAACTGGAAAACTTCAAGACTGAAGTAACCAGACAGGTCAGGGACGAGTACACCCTAAACACAGTAAAGGATCACCCGACGTTCAGGGCTTACCGAGACTTCTTCTGGAGCATAAAAATAGACCCAACAAAAATCCGTCCAGCCGCAGAAGCTCTTATCAGAAGAATTCTTGCAGGAAAAACTCTTCCATGCATAAACACTCTTGTTGACGCCTACAACCTTGCCTCCATCAAAAGCAGAATCGC
>CAZYJH010000115.1:0-5848 GCA_964647775.1 uncultured Candidatus Bathyarchaeia archaeon | reverse complement strand
GCGCTTTCAGCCATTATTGAGCTTGGAAAACCTGAAAGTGACCCCAAGCCTAGACTTGAAGCACTTCTTCAATTCTTTTATATTCACCCAAACAGCATGGACCCGTCTGGAGTAATGCATAGACTGGAATATCTAGTTGACACTGCGGACGCGAGAGTCAAAGAAGATATTAAAGCGTTGGCTCCTTCCGCTGACGAGAAGCAGATTCAAAACCTTCAGAATCTGGTGGAAACGGCTAGAGGCTTGAATTCTCTTTATCGCACTGTTCGGCATCATTATCTGACAGGGAAAAAGGGCGGCAGCATCTATGCTACTACGCAGATTCAGATGGAGCTGCCCATGATAATGGAGGAGGCTGAAGCCTATTTTTCGTTTATAGACGCCTTCAAGCATGGCAATCCAATCGGGGACGGAGTTGGTCCATTGGTTGCCTCCAAGCTGATTGCTGACGCGGACGTGCGTGAAGTGGCTGAGGATATGGTTGCCGCGGAAGTAGCCATTGAGGGTAGACAGGTTGTTGTTACGAGGGCTAAGGGTCCAGGTGGAACTGTTGGAAAGGCAGGGGATGCTGTGGCTAACCTGATTGAAGAGCATAACGGTGAAGTGTCGTTGATTATGATGGTTGATGCTGGGCTGAAGCTGGAAGGCGAAGATTCAGGCTATGTTGTAGAGGGCGTGGGCGCTGCGATCGGAGGGGTTGGCGTTGAAAAATTCAAGATAGAGGAGCTGGCCACCAAACATGAGATTCCCGTTTATGCAATGATTGTTCGGCAGTCGCTGAAGGAGGTTCTGTCTCCCATGACCGATTTGCTGAAAAATTCTGTTGACGAGGTTATCCAGAGGCTTGGGCGGGTTATTCGGGAGCGAACAAAAGAAGGAGACACCGTGCTAGTTGTTGGAGTTGGCAACACAATCGGAATAGCCTAACATCCCTATTGACGCCATTCTTTGTGTCAAACGAAGCCGTGCAGGCAAATCAGAAATATAAGGTTCTGCTCCGTATTTTTTGCTGTTGGAAATGTTGCTTACCGTTTTTGATCCGTGGAACTCTCCGTTGTGCACTTGCCCAGACAAGTTGACCTTTAATCCCTACACTGGTTGCGACCACGGCTGCCTCTACTGTTACGCCTCATCGTACATACCCAGATTTCATGATTGTAGACCCAAAAAGAATCTGCTGTCCCGACTGAAGAGAGAGGCTGCACAACTGAATGGCGAGCTGGTTTCCATTTCTAACTCCTCGGATCCTTATCCGCGGCAGGAACAAAAACTTGCTTTAACCCGAAAATGCTTGGAAACGTTGGCGGAAAGCCGCTGCAGGCTTCAGATAGTCACGAAATCTGATTTGGTGACAAGAGACATCGACATCCTGCAGAAAGTTCCCTGCGTGGTTTCAGTTACAGTTCTCACCACTGACGATAGCCTCTCTATGAAGCTTGAGCCGGGTGCTCCTGTCTCTTCGAGGCGACTCAAGGCTATAGAAGGTTTGGTGGAGGCGGGAATCCCCACCACTGTGAGAATTGACCCTGTTATTCCCTTTCTTAACGATGATTTGGCTGAGCTTGTGGAAATCATTGCAGATTTGGGCGTGCTGCATGTTACCTCTTCGTCATATAAGGTGAAGCCTGACAATTGGAAACGCTTCAGTGCAGTGTTTCCAGAAGCTGCAGAGAAACTGAAGCCCCTATACTTCAATCAAGGAGAGAGAATTGGGCGTTCAACATATTTGCCCAAGAAGTTGCGGTTCAGTTTGATGAAAAAAGCCAAAGATCTGACTGAAGCACAAAACTTGAAGTTCGGATGCTGCAGAGAAGGATTCAGCTTGAATTCCGCAGTCTGTGACGGCTCATGGACAATTCAGAAGCACAAATAGAGAACAGCTTTGGCAAATGCTGCGTGATTTTTCAGAAAAATACTGTTTTCAACAATCTTCTGCTATTAGGACCCAAATAGGACGGAGTTGACAATTTTATTATGGAATTAAAGCCGTGGATTTTAGGATGCCGAAAATCTCGCATAGAATTAATGTTTTAGTGACTAGAATCGGGGTAGTTACCAAGAGCGCAAAGAGGATGGCTGTAAGCAGCATTATGCGTAGGGCTTTTGGGATGTGCATCGGCGACAGGTCGTTGTTGTTTCCTATCGTGTAATAGCCCGGTTTTTCTAGCTGGATGTTTAATGCTCCAGCCATGGTTGATATTGTCCACCCCGCATTAGGGCTTTCTGTGTTGTTTCGGTCTCGTTGCAGGATTCTCCACGCTTTTCTCCCGTTTTCTCTTAGAATGTATGTTGCAAACACCATCAGAATTGCGGTTAATCTTGTCGGAATGTAATTGGCTATGGTGTCCATCTTCGCTGAAAACCAGCCGATGTTGATGTGAGTTTGGTCCTTGTATCCAACCATGGAATCTAAAGTGTTAACAACCCTGAAGGCAACCGCGCCCGGAACCCCGAACAAAGCGAAGTAGAAGAAGGGTGAAGTTATGCCGTCTGTGGTTCCTTCAGCTATTGTTTCAACCGCCGCTGAAAGTATGTGCTGTTTAGTCAACTCCTTTGGATTCCGTCTCACAATGAAGGGCAGCAGCTGCTTAGCTTTTTCATAATCTTCGTTCGCTACTGCATCCGTGACTGGCAACGTATACTGTTTCATGCATTTTATGGCAAAAGTGGTCTGCAGTATGAGGGCTGATGCAATAATGTAGGGTAGCCAGCCAAGGAATTCACGAATCCAAAAGAGCATAAAGCAAACGGGAATCACAAAAACTGCTATGAGCAATAGACAGAGAAGGATGCCGTATGTCTTTTCAATTTTTGGATTTTTGTTCCCGAGTTTGGGCTTTAAGTAGGCTGTGATTTTTCCCATCCATAATGTTGGATGAATTCTGTCCGGGACCTCACCGAAAACTAAGTCAATCAAAAACGCTAACAGAAATATCAGCAAAGAATCCAAAATGAAAGAACCGTCTATTGCAAACATTTTTTTCATCCATACTTTCTATAGGCATTTTTCCATCCCTTTGGTAAATGCCTTCCGCAAAGAAGTTAATCTGGATGAACTGTAATCTGTCAACATTAAGGACGAAAACATTTAATCCTTCCAAAGCGGCTAAAGCAGCTGCAGAAACTTTACTTGGATATTGAATGTTTAGTTGAAGGGGCAGCAGAATAATAGTCTGGTGGGTTCAAAAAATGGAGAAAAAATTAATCAAACTGAAACTGGAAAAAGTGAAAGCAGAGGTTCTTTACCACAAGTTCCGAAACGTTGACGTGAACACTCTGCTTGTTTCATTTAACGAAAAACGTCGCCTCATCTCCACTTTATGCGGCTACGATGAAGTGCGTTTTGTTGCCAACTCATATCAGCCCGACGAACTGTCACAGGTTATCATGAAAGATTATGCGGCGTTCGAAGAAGACTTTCCCCGTGTCTTGGGAATCCCACGTAGCGACCTATCTTTTTTGAGTACTGGAGCTAACATGAACAACCTTGCGGTCTGCGAGAAATCGTATCGGGATCGTATAGTCTGCTGTTTAGCTACTGGAGGCGTAGGAAATGCTCTCCGGTCTGGTGTCGATAAGGCTGATTGGATTGAGCAGGATGGAGCTTATGCAAAAGCGCTTGGAACAATCAACATAATTCTTTTGACTAACGTTACTTTGACTGATGGGGCACTGGCAAAAAGTATCATAACTGCTACAGAAGCGAAGACTGCTGCCCTCCATGATATGGGTGCCCGAAGCTCTGTTTCGCCCAAGAACTTGGCAACGGGCACTGGAACTGACAACATGATTGTGGTTTCTGGGACCGACCCTGACAAGAAGGTGCGAACCACGGGTGGACACACAAAGATGGGCGAGTTAATCGGGGCTACAACCAAGGTTGCAGTTGCTGAGACAATAAAGAAGCATCAAGCCATGCTTGCAAGAGAAACGAAGAAACGTTGATGCCTTGACAAGTATCTGTTTGAAGACGCATTAACCGAATTGGTTCATCACTGGAACGCTGAATAAGCCGCACCTTTGTTCAGTTGTTTGCGGGAACAGAATTTTGTTGGTGCTCTGGTTTTTTAGGAAAAAGTTTGTTTTCAACAATGAAGTATTATTAGGAGCCTAATATGACTGTTGAGTTTAGAATTTGTGTATTCCCTGAAGAAGTTGTTTGGGCGTCTCCAGTTTCTGTGAGATGTCTAGGCGCAGGTATGCTCCGAATCGGTTGTTGTAGGGGGGTCCTTTCCTAGAAAAGAGGGTTAATACTTGTCCGCCGTGCATGATATTGTATCCGTCTGGGTATGGTTGGTGTCCCCGAATCAGCGCCTTGACGTTAAGCATGTTCAGAAGCTTGTTTGTGACGTCTTCGCCGAACAGTCTGCCAGCGCCTCTGGGCGAAGCGATTATTCCGTTTATTCCTATCCATGGGTCGTTCCACAGGATTTCTTCTAGATGCCGTTGCCGTGGATGTGTTTCGTGGGCGTAGGCGATGTCGTTTGGTGTGGTGGCTTGGCTTGGGGCTCCGCCGTGAAGCAGAACGATCCGCTCTTTTATGATTACTGCAGTGTACAGGTGACTGAAGAGTTCCTGCAGCGTCAGGTAGGCTTCTGAGCCTTTTTCTCTGAATCTGGTTTTCATTTGAATAGGCAGGTCATGAGGGGACACAAGGAGGTCTGGGGGTCCTTCATGGTTTCCTCTCATCAGGATGACGCGTTCAGGAAACATTTCCTTGAGCTTCAGGACAATGTAGTAGACTTCAGGAGAGTGGGCGCCTCGGTCTCCGTAGTCTCCAAGAAAAACCAAAATAACGTCTCCGCCAGCTGTTGCCTTATCTAGAAATTTGCTGTCATCCAAGATGTGAAGGAGGCTTTTCAGGTCTCCATGCAAGTCGCCTACAATGATTGCTTCTCCGACCGGAGCGGCTTCGATGAGCCTGCCAGTTATTTTTAGGTTGCCAAGTCTTCCGTTTTCGTTAGCCAATTGGCTACTGATTTTGTTGACAAGTCCAATAAACTCTTCAGCATTTGATTCTTTTGCCGATTCAGCTAAAATGGGGGCGCCTCTGATGTGAGAAGCCATATTGGTCACCAGTTTTTAACTACAGTAAAAAAGGGGGTCGTCCTAAAAGTTGTTTTTGCATGTAGGCATGTTTCAGGAAACAGGGATGCCCAAAAAAGGGGTGGTCAGAGAAAAGTTTGCGTTTTATGGAATATTGGGAATCAGGACAATCATCAGAAGTATCCATACGATAGTGGCTGTGACAGCGACGGTTATTCGGGTGATTGTTTTCTCGTTTACTTTTCGACCTAGAACGCTCTTTAGTGTGATGTTGAACATTCGTCCTCCATCCAGCGGGTAAATCGGCAGAGCATTGAACACTGCAACGTTAACGTTTACGAACCACAACCAGAAGAAAATGTTGGCATAAACGTGCCATTGCGCCCCCAGCTCATGCGTGTAGAATGGAATTAGTGAATCAGAGAAAGGCACATAATCAGGCAACACAGCTGGAGGAGCCATGTACAGCGGAAGCGTTTCTAGGCGCACAGTTCGATAAAGGCTTAACCGCTTTTCCATCATCAAATCACTCACGTTCACTCCCATCATAGCTCGACCATCAGATTCCGTCAAAGTCATGGATGTAGAGAACTGTTCCTTCCAGTCTGTTCCCCTTGCCACAGTCACTTGAATAGTGTCTCCGGGACTCGTAGTGTTTAAGAATTCTTCTAGCTCATCAAGATTGGCGATGGGCACATCATTTATAGAAACAAAAACGTCCTCAGGCAGCAGCCCCGCAGCCTCAGTTGGCATGCCCTCAACAACGGTCGAAACGTATACGCCGTCAACGACTGGAGTCAAC
>CAZYJH010000114.1:0-5893 GCA_964647775.1 uncultured Candidatus Bathyarchaeia archaeon | reverse complement strand
TTGAAGACCATGTAGACGATTACTGCGGGAATCAGGAAGATTATTACGTAGACCCATATTGAGGCTATTCCGAAGACGGTTTCTGGCAGGGGAAAGAAGAAGTAGACTGCTCCTGCGCATAAGCCTCCGGCAATTAAGCCTAGTAGGGCTGCCCATGGAAAGTCTTTGATGGGTTTCAGTATAAGAGCTAATCCTGCGATGATTAGCAGGGCTATGGTGTAGTTGTCGATTTGGGGGGCGTGTGTTTGCCATGCTGTTGCGCCTGTAATTATCAGGACTATTCCTGCGAACAATCCGAAGAAGGAGACAATTTTTGTTAGTATGCTTGCGGGTGTTCCCACCACCGGCACTGGCTTCACTATCTTTTCTATGAACCATGAGAGTGCGATTAATCCTCCTATGATGAGGACGTATTGGGTGTTATTCACTAGGATGCTGAAGTCCATCTCTTTGCCTCCCAAACGGTTCTGTCCTAGACTATGTTAAGGGCTGCAAACGCTTTTAACACTTCTCCAAATGTCAAGCCCACAATTTTGTGCTGTGCTCGGTTTCTCACGAGAAAAGACTATTTTCAACAATCTTCTACTATTAGGCTCCTACTATGCGTAAAGTTCATGTAAACAAGCCAAAGTTTGGTTTTCGCGGTTTCAATTTTGTTGGTTAACTCTGTTTATGGATTTGTTGGGTTAAATTTTAAGCCCAAAACATTTACTTGTACGTGTTTTCCCTCAAACTCTCTTTCCAGTCTTTATTCTTTCTCTTACTTATTCACACTCACGTGCAAGCACCACACACGCACACATTTCTAATGTTTTGGTTCTATCTTTTTCACTTCTTTACCACATTTAGGACAAAACTGGACTTTTCTAGGCAGTGGAAACCCACAGCCTAGGCAGACTCTAACTGCTGAATCTTCATCTCTACCAGTCGTTGACGGTAAGAAGAAAGTAATTACTACTCCTGCAACAACTATGACTGCACCTGCAATCATAACCATCGGTGCGTCATCCCGATAAGGATAAGTAGTGTAAGGCTCTAAAGCCCAAAAACTAAATTCCAATTTCTCATAATAATACATTATGAAGCCAATGACAAAAATTACAACCCCAATAATGGCGAAGATTGCCAGAATGTTTCGTTGTAAATTCGCTACTCCATCCTTTTGCTGTTTCGTCTTTATTCCCCCTAAGACATGCTAATGAATGCCAATTAGGAGTTTTTTTATTTAAATGCGCTGGCATAACATGAATCAAACACGTTTTTAGATTTACCTTAATTAGCCAACAAAGTAATACTATTAGGGGGATCTGAAAAATGTCATTGGATTACTTGAGGGAACTTGCGGAAAAAAATTTGTGCGACCAATGTTTCCAGAAATACAAACAAATTATCGAACCAACTCTTGAGCAATGGAGATCGAATCCGCTATACTTGTGGAATCACAGCGAAATGCAGATTCAAATTATGGTGATGAAATTAGAGGGAGTTTATAGAACTGAAAGCATTTTTTGGGAACTTGACGAAGAAGATGAAAAAAGTGGAGAAGTTGATGTTGAATCATTTAGAAGGATTCAGAGATGGTCTATGAAAAGGAAATTGGACTGCTTAAAGGAGCATGGTGTTCTTGGACAAAAAACCTATGAACTCCTCAATATTGCTCGAAAAAGAAGAAATAAACTACATGATGTTTTTTCGGGAATCAGCGAAGACGATTATGGATTATTTAATAAAATTTCCCAAGTTGTTACTACTCTATTTATTGGCAATCTTTATCCACCACCAATTGTGAACTTAGATCTTATTTCTACTTCCGAAAGAATTGCGGAAAAGCTACTTTGTGATCTAAAATCAAAGGATGATTGAATAATTACATTTACCTCTGCGTGTGCTCTAAAAAAACACAAACGCACATACACAAGCCCCAAAAAACTTTTGAATTTATAATGGGGGGAGCACATAAGCAGGTTTAGGTTTTGGGTTAAATTTTAAGGCGGGCTCCTCTCGTTATTACTGTGGGGTGAAGAATGAGTCAGAAGTGGGAGTTGCTTATTCAGCAGCTGGTCAGAGAGGGTATTCTCCGGTCGCCTAGTGTTGTACGTGCTTTGCGTAGGGTGCCTCGGGAGCCGTTTCTTCCTGATAACGTGAAGGCTAGTGCAGCAACTGACTGCCCGCTTCCGATTGGTTCAGGGCAAACAGCCTCTGCGCCTCACATGGTATCCATAATGGATGAAGCCCTTGAACTGGAAGTGGGACACAAGGTTCTGGAGGTGGGCGGCGGCTCAGGCTGGCACGCCTCAACCATAGCCGAGATTGTGGCTCCCTCGGATTCGTCCAGGGAAGAGTGGGGGCACGTCTACACAATAGAAAGAATCGCCGAACTAGCTGCCTTCGCCAACGACAACATCGTCAATGCAGGGTATGGAGACCGCGTTACCGTAATCCATCAGGACGGAACAGTTGGGTACCCGGAAGAGGCGCCCTATGACCGTATCCTCGTTGCTGCGGCGGGTCCAGAAGTTCCCGCACCCTTAATTGAACAGCTAAAAGATGGCGGAGTCCTTCTTGTGCCGGTTGGAGGCGCCCAATTCTACCAGACCTTGGTTAGAGTCAGAAAAGAGGACGGAAAAACCGTTGAAGAAAACCTTGGAGGAGTCGCCTTCGTTCCCCTAATCGGCAAACACGGATTCCAACCATAAAGGGTATTAGCCGAACCATGATTCAAGGGTTGTTTTGCTTTTTGCCTCTTTCAGTCCAGTAGCCATTTTGCTTAATGCTTTGCGTACCCTGTCCTCGGAGAAGTCTCTTTCGCGGCAAAGAAACTCCACCACAGCCTCAACGTCGGGTTCCTTCCATTCCAGCCGGTAGTTGTCCGTAACTTTTGGTTTAAGGAAGATTTCCCGTATTCTTTTTGGTTCAACCGGAAACTCGGCATCTTTCAGCTCCGTCAACGCCTCTTCGACGCTTCCATGCTGTTTTATCAGCTTCAGAGCCGTCTTTGGTCCTATGCCCTTCACGCCGTCAGGATTGAAGTCTGTTCCCACCAGCATTGCAACGTCAATGAGCTGCTCGCGGGTGATCTCCAGCTCCTTCAGAACATGGTCGAGCTTAATGACCTCAGGCACAACCTCAACGTAAACATTCTTTCGCGGAATCTTCCGTCTACCACTAATCGTAACGTTTCTCACCAGAGCCTCTGCGCCAAAAAGTAGACTGTCATAGTCTTGACTACCACAATAGTCAGCTGCTCCCTTCCTTGTCAAGTAGGCGGCTTGGGCTTCGCCCTCAGACGGCGCCTGAATCCATGGCACACCCAACTCCGTGAGAAGCCGCTTCGAATCCTCGGGCATGTAATCCTTGAGCTTAGAAGTCATCTGAGCGTAGCTTCGAGCCTGCTCCATCTTTCCCTCTTTTACTGCCTGCTCATACTTCACCAGAGCCTCAGCCTTGACTTTGGCGCGGCGCTTAATCTCCACCTCTTTAAGGGTAGGCGGAGCCCCATCAAAAACGTAGGCAACCTTGACGCCCATCTCAACCAAATTAACTGTCCGATAGAACAACCCGCTGAGGTGACTCGTTATCCTGCCCGAACGGTCCTTTAAGGGTGTGCCGTCTGGCTGACGGATGATCGCCAAAAACTGGTAAAGCGCATTGTATGCGTCAATGGCTACAGACTTTCCGCTCAGACTCTGAAAATCAACCTTTGTTTTAGGCACCAGCACTCTCAAATTTACACCCAAGTTCTGCGCCACCAGACACGGGTTAAGCCACCAAAAGGCTCAAAGGTCTACTCTTTTGGGCTTTCAGTCAATTCAACTCTTCGTTTCCCTTTGGTGCGGGCTGACACGTACACTCTCCCCTCAATCTCCATCCGCATCAGAGTCTTGTTCAATTCGCTGAAACCGACTCCCTCATAGGTTCCCTTCAGCAAATCATACAATTCCATGTCAGTCATTGGACCCTTCCGCTCCAGAAGCTCCTTTATCTCAGTATAGAGAGGATGAGACTTCCAAGTTTTCATCATATCAAATTTCAACTCCCAACATTTCTATGCCACAGGCGTCGTAGGTTTCTTCAACTGGCGAACATGCTTCATGAAGCCCTTATACCAAGTCTCCATATTCGGCATTATCGAAGGACCAATCTTTTCAGCGGCTGCTTTGAAGTCGCTGGCAGTGACCTCTTTGACTTCTATGTCCCTCCGCAGAGCATTCAACCCAGCCTCTCTACAAAGCGCCTCAATGTCCGCGCCAGAATAACTCTTTGTCACAAGAACCAGCTGAGCCAAGTCCACATCCTTTGCCAACGGCATGTTCTTTGTGTAAATTTTGAAGATTGACAACCTAGTATCATTGTCAGGCTCCGGAACATAAATCAGGCGATCGAACCTTCCAGGTCGAAGAATTGCAGGGTCAATTATGTCTGGCCTGTTTGTTGCAGCGATAATAACGACATCCTCCAAAGAGACGAGCCCATCCATCTCAGTTAACAGCTGGCTTATGACCCGTTCTGTGACTCCACTGTCAGCGTAGCCCATGCCTCTTCCAGGAACCAGAGAGTCAAACTCGTCAAAGAATATGACAGCAGGCGAAGCCATCCTTGCCTTCCGGAAAACCTCCCGTATAGCCTTCTCTGATTCGCCTACCCACTTGGAAAAGACTTCCGGACCTTTGATGGTTATGAAGTTTGCCTCACTTTCTGTGGCAACTGCCCTAGCCAGCAACGTTTTTCCGCATCCCGGGGGACCGTAGAGCATGATGCCTTTTGGGGGTCGTATTCCCATTCGAGAAAACACGTCTGGGTTCTTGAGGGGCCACTCCACAGCCTCTATGAGGTCCTCTTTCACGTCAACCAAACCGCCAATGTCCGTCCAGCGAACCGTGGGCACTTCTATGTACACTTCCCTCATGGCTGTTGGCGTGATTTCCCTGTACGCGGCTAAGAAGTCTTCCATTCGAACCTCCATTTTCTCCAGAACGCTTGGGGGAATACGTTCTTCCTCAAGGTTTATTTCAGGCAGGTATCTACGTAACGCTTTCATTGCGGTTTCGCGACCCAGAGAGGACAGGTCTGCTCCTGTGTAACCGTGAGTCATCTTGGAAAGCTTCTTCAAGTCAACGTCTTCTTTCAGGGGCATGCCTCGGGTGTGAATCTGTATTACTTCGTATCGTCCTTCCTTGTCGGGTACACCTATTTCGATTTCGCGGTCAAAACGTCCCGGTCGTCTCAGAGCAGGGTCAAGGGCTTCAGGCCTGTTTGTGGCGCCTATGACAATGAGGTATCCTCTTCCTGAAAGTCCATCCATCAAAGCAAGAAGCTGAGCCACAACACGTCGTTCCACCTCGCCAGTCACATCTTCCCTTTTAGGCGCGATGGCATCAAGCTCATCGATGAAGATGATGCTGGGGGCGTTCTTTTGAGCCTGCTGGAACATTTCGCGGAGTCTAGCCTCTGACTCGCCGTAAAACTTGCTCATTATCTCTGGACCGTTTATTGAATAGAAGTTAGCCTCTGACTCGTTTGCAACTGCTCGGGCTAGAAGGGTTTTGCCGCATCCAGGCGGTCCATGCAGCAGGACTCCTTTTGGTGGGTCTATTCCAAGCCTCTGGAAGAGTTCTGGGTGCCGCAGCGGCAGTTCAACCATTTCTCTTATCCGCTGGATTTCTTCGTGGAGTCCTCCTATGTCCTCGTAGGTGGTTCGGGGCAAGCCCTTGGTTTCAGGGGCAGGTTCAGCCATTATCTGAACAGTTGTGCCGTGGCTGATTCTCACGATTCCGTGGGGACGCGATTTAGTTACTCTGAAGGGTATGGCATGTCCCAGCATCATGACGAGGGTTGTGTCTCCCTCCACGAAGGTTCTTTCCATAAGCCTGTTCTTCACGAAGTTTGTGAAGTC
>CAZYJH010000113.1:0-5917 GCA_964647775.1 uncultured Candidatus Bathyarchaeia archaeon | reverse complement strand
CAGCAAATATTCCCTTTTTGTCACGTCCCTTTATGGGAGGCATGAAGGGGTCAGCGCCGGTGGTTATAATTAAACTGTCATAGGAAAGGGTGTCTTTGTTTCCGCTCTTGTCCGTTATGTCAACTGTTTTTGCTTTCGCATCAACATTTGTTACGGTGGTCTCGGTTAGAAGATTCAGTTTCATCATTTTGTAGAATCTTTCAGGAAAAACCACCAAATCATCGAAAGTTTTTATTTGTCCGCCCAAAACAAAGGGAAGACCGCAACGGGAGTACGCTGCCTTATCCTCTTTTGTTATTAGCGTTATTTCCGCAGTTCTATCGGTTTTCCTAGCTGCAGAAGCCGCATCAAGACCCGCAGCATGAGCTCCAATAATAACGATTTTTCGCGTCATTTACATCTCAACCTTGGCTGTCAGAGTAAGAACAGTTTTCCATATTAATCTTATTCTCAGCGAAAAGTTAAAACAGAAAATGAGCCGAAAACGCCTAGGTTCATTTCTTTGCAATAGAGTAGGTGCGAGTTTTGGGGTCGCTGTCGATGCCGCCGTCGCTGAAGAGTTTCTTTAGAGCATTGTAAACTTTCTTTTCGGATTTTTCGAGTGCTTCCGCAATCTCAGTGAGTGTCAATGGCTTTTCCGCAAGTAACTTCTTTATATCATTATGGATCTTTGCCATTACTGATTCCAGCCTAATTTTTATACACTAATTGTATGTTCCTAGATAAAAAATCTTTTAGTGAAAAAAGTGTTTGGGCTAACCCTTGTTAAGAGCCTTGATTGTTTTCTTAGGAAAACTTTAAAGCACGTACCTGTGTAGCCCGTTTAACCCTCTTTTGCGAGTTCTTTGTGCCACTCCACAGCCGCATCGAAGTTCAGGATGTTCTTCAAGTCTGCATCTAGATTTGTTGGAGCTACGACTACAAGCCATCCCTCGCCGTAGGGGTCTTCGTTGAGTAGTTCGGGTTTGGATTCCAGTTCCTCGTTTACTGCTTCAACTGTGCCGCTTACAGGGGCAATAAGGTCTGAAACTGCTTTAACAGACTCTAATGTTCCGAAGGGCTCACTTTGGGTTATTTCGTCGCCTGCGCTGGGAAGTTCGACGTATACTATGTCGTGGAGTTGTTTTTGAGCGAAATCGATCATTCCAATTCTCACTTTTCCGCCTTCTACTTTAGCCCAGAGGTACTCTTTGTGGTAATACAAGTTTTCAGGCACTTCATAGTCTTCTACTTTGACCATATTTTTCACCTCAGTCAGTTATTGTATTGTGATGCCTGTTTATCTTAAAAACGTAACGATTCAATCCGGAGAACACAAACCAATAGAACATGGAATGAAACAGTTGCAGGAAGGAAAATAACTTATTCTCATTAAAGGATACAAAAATTGAGGCAACATGGATGTTTGAGCCGATAGAAGTGGCAAACGCGGCAGACTGGAAAGAACGAATTCTAGAGGCAAAGAAATTAGTTGTGGTGCAGTTCTGGTCTCCATACTGTCCCCATTGCCGAGCAATCGAACCAGTCTATGATGAACTTGCAGCAGAATACGGAGATAAACTGAAGTTCACCAAACTCAATGTTGCAGATAGCCCCGAAAACCGGCAACTCGCTGCGAAACATGGCATAATGGGAACACCTACGTTCCTGTTTTTCTGTGGAGGAAGACCCATCAACGGCGTTGTTGGGGCACTTCAAAAGGAAGACTTGGCGCAGGCAATAGAGTTCACTATCGAGAAGCACAATGATTGCAGCAAGAAAAGCACGCCCCTGAAATTGTCGTACATCAGCTAGCAGTCTAGAATGCAACTCGGGTCAGTTCAGAAGTCAAAGCTGGATGTCTTCGAAAATCTGGGAACAGCAGAGAGACGAGAAGGAAACTTCCAGATGAAGCGATTCCGCAAGCTGGATGGCTTCCTCAACGGGGAAGGCTATGCCGTTTACTCCAGCTCTAACGGCAAGCAGGTCAGTTCTTTTTCTATGTTCACCTTTGGGTCTCATGCACCCCAAAACAATTGGAGTGCTGGGCATCAACAGCTTGGAAGAAACCAGAATCTTTGCGATGTCTTCAGGTTCAGGCGGAATCACCTTTTCCATAGGCGTTCCACGAATCGGCATGAAAGCAATGGTTATGACCGCTGAAGGCGAATATTTGGCAATCATTTTCAGTGCCTCAAGTTCGCCCTTCAGTTCCCCGTAATGCAGCCCCACCAGCACATGCGGAACAAAAGCTATTCCGACTTCATGGAAAGCCCTTAGAGAACGGTCATAATCTTCAACTTTGACGTTGAGATGATATACTTCGCGGATTGTTTCGTCGGAGCCGATTATGTCGATTAGCGCGGCGTCGACTCCAGCATCATTCAACCGTTTTGCAGTTGAGAAGCCGATTACCCCCGTGTGAACAACAACCGTTAGACCCAGCTTCCTCTTTATCTGGGCGATGACGTCCACGAAGCGGTCTATGGGAACAGAACCGTCTGGAAGGCACCCTCCACTTATGAGGCAGCCAACGGCTCCATCTTTTTTCAGTTTTGCACAAACATCAAAGAGGGCTTCGGGGGTTAGGGCTGGAACCATGGTGTCTAACACTTTGCCGTTGCAGTGTTTACAGTTCAGGGCGCAGGAGGAGCCTGTGACTGATATGGAAGGAAAAGCATCGTGAGGCGAACAGAAATATTTGCTTTTGTAGTAAACAAAACTTGGGGCATAGAACCGAATCTTCCCAGGCATATTCGGAATAGCACCACTCTCAATTAACGAAACCAGCTTCTTTTTCGGCATCCGCCATACTGTCTCAGCGTCTAGGCTTGGCATACAGGTTTACAATCGTAAGGGGCTTCTAAAAAACTTTTGAGGACGGATTAAGGACGACGCCAAAGAGACTATTTCTTTAGCGGTTCTGGCTTTTTTCTTCCATCAAAGACGTGATGCAGCGCAAGGATGGGATGATGTAACAGCATTCGGGGTCCTGAATACCGCATAACCGTTGTTATCTTTGTCTTCATGTCTGGCTTGTAGCAATGAACCAAGCATTTGCCGCAAGTTGATTTGTTCTCCTGAAAGGGGCACTTTGACAGGCGAAGCATAGCATATTCATGAAGTTCTTTACATTCTGGGCACAATTCATCTTTATCAGTTCCGTGATGTTTACGGCAATAAAGACGGATCATGGCGTCGACCGTTTTTTTCTCGCGTCTTATTCGAGGACCATCAACCATTTTCAGTTCTCCAAAAGTTCAGAAAAGAAAGAGTGAAAAGGAGCCCATAAGAAGTTTCTGCTTTTGAAATGATTAGTTCAGCCACATTTTTGGTAGAGATAAATATAGGCATCAGATTACTACAGTGCAGATTTCAGAAATGTTCGGTGCCACCAAATGAGCGCCCCATGCTTTCCCGAAAGAGTCCGCGTCTCCACCGGCTCAGCTATAGTGCTAGGCTTGCTAAAAGGTAGGCTAGACGCTAAACCCACAACCGCGTACCTGCTCATGTGCCGAAACGAAAAATGCTCCGCCAATTGCAGTTTCTGCCCCCAAGCCAGAGAAAGCAGAGGCAGAGCAGACAAGCTTTCCAGAGTCACATGGCCCACATTTCCCACAAAGCAGGTGGCCAAGTGCATAGAGAGAACCGCAAGAGGCGACGAAGTGAAGCGGGTTTGCATCCAATCACTGAATTATCCAGAAGCTTTCGACGACGTTCTGTGTCTGGTCAAAGAAATCAGGTATAGAACCATGGTGCCCATCTCCGTTTCCTGTAAACCATTAGACAGCCAGAAGATGAAAGAGTTGGCAGACGCTGGCGTAAACAGGATAAGCATTGCCCTGGACGCTGCCACAGAGAAGATTTTTGCCAGCATTAAGGGAAGAAACATCGGTGGACCGTACCGCTGGGAGACACAACGTAAGGCTTTAGATGAAGCAGTCAAAGTTTTCGGCGAAGGCTCCGTGAGTACACACCTTATCGTGGGTCTCGGAGAAAACGAGAAAGAGATTTGCCAAACGATTCAATGGTGCATCGATTCAGGGATCTATCCAGGACTGTTTGCCTTCACGCCAATTCCCGGAACCGCCCTCGAAAACAATCCCCCACCGTCCCTAAGCAGTTATCGGCGGGTTCAACTCGCCCATTACCTCTTAACCCGCAAAAAAACCCGAATTGAAAACATGGAATTCTACAGCAACGGTTGTCTCACTGGCTTTGGAGTCTCTAAGGAGCAACTGCTGGGAATCATAGACAATGGTGAACCGTTTCTGACTTCGGGGTGCCCAGGATGCAACCGACCATACTATAACGAGAGACCGGGTGGTCCACTCTATAATTATCCGAGGCAAATGTTGCCTGAAGAGATTGAGGAAGCAAAAAGAATGTTGGGGTTCTAGACCCAGACTTTTTTGGGTTTTCTCATTAACAGAACCACGACTGTGATGCTGGCAACAACGGTTGTTGCAATGAAGACGTACATCAGATTTCGGGTAGAATCGGGGGCTCCGTGGACTTCTGATTTTAGTGCGTTGTATTCTTGGAGGATAGTTTGGTGAGCGGCATTCAATTCGTCATAATCCGCTTGAAGCTGCTCTAATGCCACATCTTCAACGTACGTCAAAACAAATCCAGAGGACAGAATCTCGAAGGATACCCCAAGCGCTTTCCAGTCACAGCTTACTTCTCCATAAATTAACCCCGGAGCAATGTCGTCGGGGATTGTTACGGTGTAGTTGGTCTCATGAATAGACAGGGCAACGTCATGCAGATGATCGATTTGAACCAAGGGAACTCTTTCTTCAGCGGTTACTACGCCATAAAGCTTTAGGGTAATGTAGTTGATGTAAACTTGCTGTACATCAGATGCGCTTGTTCTCACAGTGATTGTTATGTTGTCTCCGGGGCAGGCTTGAACAGGAGCAGTAATGTCAATTCGTAGACCCCCATAGTTTAGGGGAGTAACAGTCTGTGTTCCTTGAGGGTCTGCATTGCCAACCCCAGAGAAAGCTAAAACTAAAACGAACGTGCATAAAGCCATTACACATAATTTTTTGTGGGTCACTGTTGTTACCTCTCAAAATCACTGTTCCTTCACTTTCGTTTAGAGAAATATTTAACAGTTTTTATTTTCCAGAAACAGGTCATTTGCAGGTTTCGAAAACCACAAAAACTGTCGAAGAACGTTTTTGACAGAAATTACCGTATTGAACGAACCAAACTTTGATACATATAAACAAAATAAATCAAAGCAAAGACTGTTAGAAAAATCTCGAACGACAGTATCGTTTGGTTTTGTTCCGTGGCCTTGAAAATTCCTGTTTGAGCTATGTCCCAGAAGACCAGCATCTGCAGAAAGATGGCACTGCTTACGCAACCTAGACCCAGACTGTGAAACAGGAATCGCAGACGTAATGGTGGTTTGCTCATTGTTCTTCGGAAAAATGCTTACGTTAAGACCTTATCTCACTTATGAAATGTGCATATAGATTGAAAAAAAGGATTTCAACTAACCTATTTGTAGGCAGTGAATCCCACTTTCTAGCTTATTTCCAGCGCCCAATTTTTCTTCCATAGAAGACCTCAGGCAAGATCAGGAGACCTGACAATGAGATGGGCAGAACGAGGAGCCAGTCCATTAGATCTAATGGCGCTGTACCAAGCAAACCAGTGTAAGGCACTATAACCGTCAGTATTCCTGAGACAACCACTGCAAGCAGCAGGAATTTATTGGAGGTAAACCCGACCCTGAAAGCGTTCTTTGTTTCCGACCGGCAGTTCCACACAATCAGCAGTTCCTGCATAGTGGCTTGCACAAAAGCCATGGTTTGCGCTTCTGCTAAGGAGCGTCCCCACACGAAGTAGGCAACGGCGAACAGAACTCCAGTACCCAAGAATTGTGTCACGAAAGTGGCTAAGATCGAAGCGATTCTTCCAT
>CAZYJH010000112.1:0-5942 GCA_964647775.1 uncultured Candidatus Bathyarchaeia archaeon | reverse complement strand
GAAAAAAGAGCAAGAACGGCGTTTTCCTTGTAGGCTACCAGATTCCTGGAACCCCTGGGCGAGAGCTGCTTGATGAAGGAAAATGCGTCATTGACGGGAAAGTTCAGAATGTGAAGGCAGAGGTGAAGCGTTTCGACTTCTCCTCTCACAGCGGAGCCAACGAACTCAAAGACACCGTCAAAGGCCTGAAGGGAAACCCAACCGTCTATGTGGTGCATGGAGAAGAAGAAAACTGTGAAATGTTTGCTGAGTGGATAAAAACCGAGGTTGGACTTGAAGCTGTAGCACCAAAAACAGGAGAAGCCTTCACAGTTTAGAAAATGACCTCTCTAAAGTAGAATTGTTGCTTATACCCTAAGTGAAAGGGTTTTATGGTAGAATATCCATCCTGTTGTGGTCATAGCTTTGAAAATCACCGCAAGAGTGCAGAATCTTGAATACGCAATTCGCGATGTTGTAGGCCACGCCAGAGAACTGGAAAAACAAGGAAAAGACGTAATATACCTTAACATTGGAGACCCACTGCTTTTTGACTTCGAAACCCCTGAAAACGTCAAAGCTGCACTCATTCAGGCAGTGAACGAAGGATTCAACAGATACTCTCCCTCAGAGGGACTTCCTGAACTACGGGAGGCAATCTGCGAAAAGGAGAAAAAAGTTGGCGGCATCGACGTTTTGCCCGAGAATGTGATAGTCTCTAACGGCGTTTCTGAGGGCATTCAGATGGTGTTGGGCGCCTTGGTTGATGAGGGGTCAGAGATTCTGGTGCCGGGACCCGCTTATCCTCCATACATTTCATACACGGAATTCTTTGGGGGCAAAGCTGTCCAGTACAGGACCTCTGAAGAGAATGGTTGGCAGCCTGACCTAGATGATGTCAGAGCAAAGATAAACGGCTCAACAAGGGCGATGGTTATTATAAACCCTAACAACCCCTGCGGAGCACTCTACGACAAGAAGGTTGTTAAGGCGATGACTGACTTGGCGGGAGAATACGGCATCCCCGTGATATCAGACGAGATTTATGACCAGATTGCCTATGACGAGCTTGTGAGCACAGCCCGTGTAGCCAAGGATGTGCCTGTCATTGGGCTTAACGGCTTCTCAAAAGTCTATCTGATGACGGGTTGGAGGCTGGGCTACATGTACTTCACTGGGCAGGATGAAAAACTGTTGGAGGAACTGCGGGAGCATGTTACAAAAGAGGCGAGAATACGGCTTTCCGCTAACACTCCAGTTCAGATGGCGGCTGTGGAAGCCTTGAGGGGACCCCAAAATCACATATCTGGCATGGTTGAAAAGCTGCGGGAAAGGAGAGACTATTCGCATAGGCGCCTCAACAAGATAGATGGAATTAGCTGCGCAGAACCCAAGGGCGCCTTCTATTTCTTCCCCAAAGTTGACGGAATCGGCTCAAGATGGAAGAATGATATGGCTTTTGTCCGTGATTTGCTGGAGTATTCGGGCGTTGTTTTTGTTCACGGCTCAGGGTTCGGGGCATTATACGGTTCGGGGCACTTCAGAGGAGTGTTCTTGCCGCCCATAGACACCCTTGAAAAGGCCTTCAATCGACTGGACAGTTTCATGACACAAAAAGGGCAGTAGCTCACGCTAATGAACGCCAGGCACAATTCTTTGAATAAAACGTAACCTGCAGAGAATTCCGAGAAGTTGCTGTTTATTAGAATCGGCGCGGAGCATCTACTGGATTGTCTAGTAGCCTCGCCATGCGTCAGGATTTTGGTATCTCACTTTCAGGGGGTCACTCTCAAAAATCGCATGTAGAAATACCTGAAACTCTTTGTTTGAGAGCCTTTGCGCGGACATTGGAATCCCTAACCTGTTTGATTTACCAGAGTAAATATACTCTTTACTGCAGACCCTGATATACTTCAAAAACCGATATATCTAGTGTCCAAGTTATGGGTGATTGTTCTGCCGTAGTCGGCGCACGGACGTTTTGTTCTACTCTTCGTGTGGTTGGTTTGTGTAAATGCCACAAGTTTTTAATGCTTTTGAAGGCACTACAGAACCGAGTGTATCATGCAGAAGAAGTTTGTGCTGGGAATTCTCTTTTTTGCTCTGCTGTTTTCAGGGATTCTTATTGGATTCTCAGACTTTATCGTGGACAATCGAGATTACCGTGAAGAACCAGTCTATAGTTTGGAGCCGACACAACCTGAAGCTGAATCAAGTGAACCTGAGCCAACAGAGGCTGAGCCGACTGAGGTTGAAACTACGCCTGAGCCTGAGCCGACTGAAGCTGAAGCCAATCCTGAGCCTGAGGCACCCGAGATTGAGCAGACTGAGGAGGAACCAACTCCTGAGCCTGAAACAACTGAAACTGAACCCACGCCTGAGCCAACCGAAACTGAAACCCCAGAGACTGAGCCCACCGAAACCGACCCAACCCCCCCCACGCCTCCAGTCCAAAAAAACTATTCAGCACCTGTAATGAACGCAATCAATTTCTTCAGAACAACAACCGAGCCAGAGGCTATGTTGTGGTTTGACGTGATGCATCGGCGCTTCGGAATAGACGAGTTCACTAACGCGCTGGAGCAGTTCGATCAAATGCTATGGTGGTTCCCAGAGAAGTCATATGTGCGCCTGTTTCGCCGCATGGCAGATTACGACGCTCGAATAAGTGCTCATGATTTGGAGAAGGTGACAAACGAGCTTGATCTTATCACCCTGCCTGCCCTCTACTGCGATCGACTGGAGTTGCCCTCAAATTATTCGGCGCTTCTTCAGGAGGGCGTAAGCAATGGAGGCTACCAGCTGACGCATGTGCTTCTGGCATGGGTCTGGATTCAGGAAAACGGTGTTGAACTGGCGCTTCCAGACGGTTTCATAGACGACATGTACCGCGCCAACGCTGCTCTGATTAACACCGACTCTACAGTAACCGATGTGGAGATGGAGGCTGCGGCGTTTCTATGTTTGGCTGGACAGAGCGAATTAATCGACAGCTCGTTCGTTGACTGCGTTATAGCCAGCCAAGCTGTTGACGGTAGCTGGGGAGGAACAAATGCGCGGTGGCACACCACAGTTTTGGGGCTTCTGTTCCTGCTGCACATGGAATTCCCCTCAGACAGTTATCCGCCGGTGCTGGCTCCCAGTTCAGCCTAAGAGAAAACGTGTGCGCCTACGAAGGGTTTAACTTCCGATAAAGGAATGCTGAAAAAACGACTGCATTTTTCTTCAAATAAACTCAGATTTCGCGGAATCTGTACAATATGGTGATGTCTCCCACATTTTCCCTTTTTTTGTTGTGAACTTTAAGGGTTTCCTATTTTGCCTAGAAGTGCTTTCGCGATAAAGACTAAGCATAACTCAAACCACAAAACACAACAAACCACCCTAGAGGGAGAAATAGTCCAAGAATACACATACAAAGTCTTAGGTTTTGTTCCAGCAGATGTTGTACGCCTCCAAAAAGATCTGTGGTTCACTAAATTAGGCAACGAACAAATAAAATCAGTAGAAAAATTTCTAGAACTAAAGAATAAATTTAGTGTCAAATTTTAATCCCAAACCCAAAACAGACAGAAAAAGCAGCTCATTTACGTTATTGCATGGATAATTTTTTAAGCTAAAATGAACAAAATACTAAATATTATTAAAATTGGGAGTATTACTAATGAAAAAAGCTTTTGCTACCACTTTCTGCGCATTAATGTTTTTCAGTCTACTGCTTTTAACTGTTGGAGCCGCCATGGCAGCTGAACCGGGCTACGAAAGAATTTCCTATCCCACTCAAGTGATTCCTACTATTGATGGGATGTGGACCACTGAAGACGAATGGACAGACGGAGAAGTTACTTGGATAGGCACAGACGTTGCTTTCAGAAGCACATATGACGTTGAAATGACACGCTGGATTGTCGAATTTTTCAGCGACACCACCGACGACGCTGGCGACATGTGGCGGTTTTGCTATCATCCTGACCCAAGCATTGATATTTCTTACAAGTTCGAGATTTCAGGACACGATGATATTAAATGGTACCTCGGAGTTGGAGGGGGTTGGACTGAACTGGGAGGCGCTATGATGTCATGGGAATGGGCTAACTCGTTTAGCGCTTCACCGACCAATAGCACTCCGCACTGGATTTTAGAATTCCAGAGACTAAAGGATGTAGATGAAGCTAGCGCTACATTGGCGGATGTGTGGAACTTTTATTTAGAAACGTTCGACGCAAGTAATCCCGGATTTCACGCTTGGCCACCCACTGACCCAGACGACCCAGAACAATGGGGCGTAGAAAATTACTCCACAGAACCAATACCTGAAGGCTTAACGTTTGGAATCATGGTATTGCTATCAACTGTTTCGGTTGTTGTTGGCTACAAATACTTCGTAAAGCGAAAAGAAACTAAAACACAGTAAACCTGGGAAGCCAGAACTCAAACCATGATGTTTGCACCATCCCTCAAATCCCCTTTTTTTGTTTTAGAAATTTTAAAATTTAAATGATTAGGAAAAAACAGAAAAAATGCGAAAGGAGACCAAGTGGTCGTATTAACTGTGAATGGGTACTTCAAATTTTTTTCAAACCATTTTAATGTAAAAAAGTTAATGTGTCCTCTATTTTTTGCGCCCTTACTAAATCTGTGAGGCACAGACAAACGCACTAACCCGTTATCTTTGCAAACTCTCATAAGTTCATCAAGTAACAGGTAAGGGTTTTTCACGTGTTCAATCACATGAGAACAAATAAATTCTTCAAAAAATCCAGTTCTGAAAGGTAAATATTGAGCATCGCATAAAACAAAGTTCTTAATTCTTTTTGGATCTATACATTCTCTTTTAAATCGGTGTCCAGCGTCATGAATATATAAGTCGCAGTTTATATCTCCAACATTTCTTGATCCACAACATACATCTAACTTTATCTACTATCAACTGCCGTTCATCACAACTAATCTGATAGTTAATTATTTACGTAATATTAGCTATTTGGCTGTTAAGGCTTTGAAATTATCTGTATGCACGTGCCTGAATTTTCTTGAAGAACAGATATAGAAGATTGCCTATGGCGATAGCGAAAGCTGGAAGAGCTGGTAGGATGTACCAGTAGAGTTTTGTCTGGACAAAAGTTAAAATCGCAAATACAATTACTATCCATTCGAGGAGCAATATGTCTTGTTTTATGTGTTTAATAATAGCGTTGTACACGCAAAGCCCAGCTGCAAATGGTAGAATGATTATCCAGAGCAAATTTTCGTTGTTGATTAGGTATCTAAAATAGAAGAGGTAACTTCCAATGTGACCCTCCAGAGGAACAACGCTTCGGTTGATCGCACTGTGGACTAAAAACCAGTGCCAAAACTCCGTCCCAAAGCTGTTATTCATGTAAATCAGCCAGGGCGCAAAAACCAGAAGTGCAACGCCCCAAAACAGAGTGAACCGTTTCGTGAAAAGAAACTTAAGGCTCCTTTGTGTTGTAGCAAGATAAGCAAAGACAATTACTGGAATCAACAAAGCCTGAACCTGCTTTGTCATGAATGCAAAGCCGAAAAACAGACCGCTCAAAGCCACATACCTGTTAGAATTTTTGTTTTTTTCGCTTAAAAGCAGAAAGTATATGCTAGCCAAACTGAAGAAAACAAGAGGCATATCAGTCATTGCGTGTCGTGCAAAAGAATAGAATGTTACAAACGTACCCAAAACTAGCGCCGATATAAACCCTACGTACCGGTTAAAAAGTTCTTTCCCTAAATAAAAAACAAGAATTAAGGAACAGGTACCGAATACAGAACTCCAAAACCTTGTGGCAAAATTGTTAACGCCGAAGACCTGGTATGAAAGAGACATCAGCCACATGACGAGCGGAGGCTTACTTATCCAGATTGCTGATCCGCCGAAAGCCCAAGGGGTCACATAATCTCCAGTTTTAATCATATGGTATGCCCATTGAGAGTACGTTTGCTCATCG